>JAHFKM010000037.1 GCA_023245385.1 archaeon | reverse complement strand
AGTTAAAGAAGGAGAATTAAATTTAGCATATCCTGAATACAAAAAATCTTTAGAGAAGCAAGGCTACAGATTTGTTGGAGAACATTCTGCTGTGAAAATTTGTGAATGGACTGCAAAATCAATTTCAGGAAAAGGTTCTTGTTACAAACAAAAATTTTACGGAATTCAAAGTCATCGCTGTGCGCAGGTTTCTGTCTCTGTTAATTTCTGCGACAAAGATTGTGTATACTGCTGGCGCTCAAGAAATAACACCCCTTACACAAAAATTGATGATCCTGTAAGTGTCCTAAAAAATATTCAAGCAAAACAAGATAAATTGCTCTCTGGGTTTGGAGGAAATACATGCAAAACAACTGAAGCGTGGAAATATTTAGAAAGTAAAGAGATTAAACATTACGCTTTATCTTTAACAGGAGAAACATTGTCCTATCCAAGATTGAATGAATTTATTCAAGAAATTAAAAAACGTGGAAAAACATCGTTTGTGGTGACACATGGAGGTTTTCCTGAAGTGATGGAAAGAATGGAAGCGCCAACACAACTCTATCTTTCGATTGATGCTCCAACTGAAGAGTTATTTAACAAAGTAGACAGACCAATTTCTAACCTAGGATGGAAAAAATTGTTAAAGTCACTTGATGTATTAAAAAATTTAAAAAGTAAAACAAGAACAGTACTGCGCTTGACTGTTGTGAAAGGAATAAACATGTTCAATCCTGAAGGCTATGCTGAGTTAGTCAAAAGAGGAGATCCAACTTTTTTAGAAGTGAAAGCATTTATGTTAATAGGCGCTGCCCGTGATAGAATGACTTTGGGAAATATGCCTTTACACAATGAAGTTCACTCTTTTGCTGAAGAAGTAGGAAAATATTCCGGCTATAAAATTATTGATGAAGCTGAAAATTCAAGAGTTGTGCTGATGATGAAGGAAGATTCTTCTGAAAGATTTTTAAAATTTGAAGAACAATAGTTCAAGGATATTCTCTTGTTTGACTAAATATAAAACTTAGAAAATACTTATTTATCCCATGAACTATTTGTCAGAAGAACCTTTAACTTTTTTTTTATTTGATAAATACCCAATTAACCTTGATGGAGCGAGAGTTGCGGTAGCAGATTTAAAGTTTACCTGATCTATTGCCCGTTGCGCGACGTCTCTACCCTAATAAAGAATTGAAGAGCTTTTTTTATTAAGATTTTCTGAAGGACATTCAGAAGAGTAATCAGAATTGAAGGTCTGGGAAGCGACTCGTTTTTTACCATAGCGCACACAATCAATTATTTTATCTCCATTAAAATCTGCAGCAGTGAAACGATAAGGAAAGTCAGAATTTGAAGATGGCCTCTGAAGAGAAAGAATGATTGCATGCTGTCTTTTACCCGTGATACACCTCAGCACTGTAACTCGCTATTGTTACAGTTGAAATTTTCCATCCTTCACTATCATAAAGACCTGCGAGTTCCTTACTTGATTCTGGAATGGATGAGGGCATAGGAATAGTTTCTCGAGCAAGAGTGGAAGAGCTCGTGCAAGTCTCAGGTTTAGTTTTAAGGAGAATGTCAATTCTCTCTTCTAGACCTTTATTTTCTTTACGAAATAGATCTCGTTCTCCTGAAAGAGAATTCTTCTCATCCACACAGTGAATATACTTTTCAAAAAAAGTGTCATAACGCGCTTCAATTCTTGTCTTTTCCTTTTCAAGTGATACAATTTTACCTTCTTTATAAGAACAAATTGAGGTTAGAGTTAATGCTGCAAAAGCGTTAAGACTAAAAAAGAAAGTAGATTTATACTTAGTAAAAGTCTTGTTCATACCATTTTTAAAGACGAAGTTTATTTAAATGAAATGTTGGTAACCAATAATGGTAACCTTTATATAGAAACTAATCATCCAAGAAGAATGAACACAGCACTCAAAGAAAACACCCTAAACTTTTTAAAAAAAGCAGAACACGGCTTAAGCACAAACGAACTCTGCGAAAAACTCAATCTGGAAAGACACACCCTATCAAAATACCTCGCCTTATTAAAAGCTGAAAACCTCATCGAATGCAGAGAATTAGGAAGAACAAAACTCTGGTCAATCAACAAAGCACCATTATTCTCCTTACTTAACACAACTAATCATATAAGTGAAAGCTTCAAAGAACTCCTGAATAACCTAGATGAAAAAATCTACCTCGTCTCAAGAAATAAAGAAGTACTATGGGCAAATAATAAAGTACACCTCCCGAAAGAAAAAAAGTGTTTTGAAAACTTTAATGAAAAAGAAACCTGCCAGAACTGTCCCGCAGAAAAAACATTTCTAAGCGGAAAGAAAGAAGTTGTTTTTACAGACCTAGAAAATAAACAACTCCAAGTCTCAACAGTCCCCATCAAAGACATCCACGGAGAAACAATAGCATTCCTAGAAATGGTGAAAGAACGATGAACACACTAACTGAACAAAAAAAAGTGTTGAGGATTGAAAATCTTTCAGCGTCTACGAATGAGAAGAAGATTCTGGAAGGCCTTTCGTTAGAAGTGAAGCCTGGAGAAATCCATGCGTTGATGGGTCCGAATGGTTCTGGAAAATCAACATTGTCTTATGTGATTGCTGGTCATCCAAAATACAAGGTAGAAACTGGAAGGATTTTTTTCGGAGAGAAAGAGCTTTTAACATTGTCTCCTGCTGAGCGTTCTAAAGAAGGAATTTTTTTAGCATTCCAATATCCAATGGAAGTTGCTGGACTTTCGCTTTCACAATTCTTGTTTGCTTCTTTGAAAGCAAGAAATCAGAACCTTTCTCCAGTAGAGTACAGTAAAGAATTGAAGACAGCATTAGCAAAGATCGGAAAGGATGCGAGTTTCGCGTCTCGTCATCTGAATGTTGGTTTTTCAGGTGGAGAAAAGAAGCGGGCTGAAATTTTACAATTGCTCATGCTTAAACCACAGTTAGCGATTCTCGATGAAACAGATTCTGGATTGGATGTCGATGCCTTGCAGGTCGTGGCGGATGCGATTAATAGTTTACGCAGCCCTGAGTTTAGCGCCTTAGTGATCACACATTATCCTAAAATGTTGGAGCTTTTGAAGCCGGACGTCGTCCATATTATAGCAAATGGAAAGATCGTCTTGTCTGGAAGTCCTGAGTTAATAAAAAAGGTTGAGAACGAAGGTTATGGATGGTTGGAAAAATGAGCGTCGAAGAACTGCAGTTGATTAATGAGAATTACGAAGAAAAGTTTGGTTTCAACGTAGAGGATAAACCTTTAATCAAATTAGATAAAGGACTGAACGAGGAAACAGTAAAAAAGATTTCTGAGATTAAGAACGAACCAGAGTGGATGCGTACTGCGCGTTTGAGTGCCTTGAAAATATTTTTCAAAAAACCTATGCCAACCTGGGGCGGAGATATGAAAAGCATTGATTTTGATAATGTGACGTATTTTCTAAAATCAAGCGCGCAATCGGAGGATAGTTGGGACAAGGTTCCTGAGGAAATTAAAAAAACTTTTGAAAAATTAGGAATTCCAGAAGCTGAAAGAAAATTCTTAGCAGGTTCCGGTGCTCAATTTGAATCTGAAAGTGTGTATCATATGATTCACGCAGATTTAGCAAAGCAGGGAGTTATTTTCTGCGATATGGATACTGCAATGAAAGAACATCCAGAGTTAGTGAGAGAATATTTTGGAAAGATTGTTCCTGCAGGGGATAATAAGTTTGCTGCGTTAAATACTGCGTGCTGGTCTGGTGGTTCGTTTATTTACGTTCCAAAAGGAGTGAAAGTAAAAACACCACTGCAAGCGTATTTCAGAATTAATTCTAAAAATATGGGACAATTTGAAAGAACATTAATCATTGCTGACGAAGGATCAGAAGTTGTCTATTTTGAAGGGTGCAGTTCACCAACTTATTCTTCAGATTCTTTACACGCTGCAGTTGTAGAGTTAGTTGCGAAACCAAACGCGAGAATTAGATATGTGACTATTCAGAACTGGTCAAACAATGTGTACAACTTAGTAACCAAGAGAGCCTTTGCGTACGAGAATGCGACTGTAGAATGGATTGATATGAATGCTGGGTCGAAGCTCACAATGAAATATCCTTCAGTTTATTTAAAAGGAGAGCATGCGAAAGCAGACATCCTGTCAGTAGCATTTGCTTCTAAGGGTCAGCATCAGGATACAGGTGGGAAAGTCATTCATCTCGCTCCGAATACTTCTTCAAGAATTATTTCAAAGTCAATTAGTAAAAATGGAGGACGATCGAGTTATAGAGGGTTAGTGAGAGTTGCGAAGGGTGCGAAGAATGTGAAGTCTACAGTGAAGTGTGATGCGTTGATGTTAGATAAGGATTCTCGTTCTGATACCTATCCTACGATGCAGATTGATGAAAAGGATGCGACGATTGCGCATGAAGCAAAGGTAGGGAAAATTGGAGAAGAACAGTTGTTTTATTTGATGTCTCGTGGTCTTTCAGAATCTGAGGCCTCAGCGATGATTGTTTTAGGTTTTATTGCGGAGTTCACGAAAGAGTTACCTATGGAATATGCGATTGAATTGAATAAATTAATCCGCTTAGAAATGGAAGGTTCTGTGTGTTAGGAGCTTTAAAATGTTTTCAGAAAAAAGTTTGGATAGGAACGGTTTGAAGCTTGATAGAGAGGGAGCTGTCGTTTTTGAAAGTTCAGAAAGCGTTTCGAAGAATTTTAAAAATTCTGAAGGTATTTTTGTTGTTCTGGAAAAGGGAAAGGGGACTGCGCGTTGTCTTCTTGATGGCGCTGGCATCCCGATACTGATAAATGTGTTTGTAGGAAAAGAAGCCGAGCTTGATTTTTTTATAGGTTCTGCTGGCAAAGAAGATAGAGAGTTAGATCTAAAAATACTGGTAAAAGAGCGTGGAAGGTTAAATATTCATGAGCTGCATCAAGCTTCTTCAAATTTAAAATTAAAAAACGAGTTAAGCTGTGAAAGAGAAAGTGTTGTGCAGAGAAGAGTTGCGAATCTTTCAAGTGGAACTTCTTCAATAAAAGTAGATTGTAATTTAATTGGCCAAGGAGCGGATTTTTCTGATACAGAAATTAATTTCGGGACGAAGCTTGCGAGTGCGGAAAATAAGATAACTATTAATCATGCTTCAGATCATACAACAAGTTTGGTAAAGATCCGGAGTGTTTTAACAGATGCGAGTAAGGGTCTTGTGCATGCGAATGTAAAAGTAGAAAAAGATACTGCTGAGGTGAATACCTCTGTGAGCGCTCATGCCTTACTGTTAGATAAGAACGCTTCTGCTCAGGCGATTCCTGCTTTGGAGATTGAGAGCGCGGATGTGCAGGCTGGTCATTCTGCTTCTGTTTCTACGATCGATGAGGAGCAGTTGTTTTACTTAAGTACAAGAGGTGTTTCATTGATTGAAGCGAAGAAATTAATTGTCAAGGGGTTTTTAGCAGAACTCATTGAAGATAAAAAAATTAGCGAGTTGATTGAGGAGCAATGGGAAAAGAATTTGATGTTGAACGCGTAAGGAAAGATTTTCCTATTCTTTCAAGAAAGGTGAATGGAAAGCGTTTAGTCTATTTGGATTCTGCGGCTTCGAGTGAGAAGCCAGCGAGTATGATTAATGCTGTGAATGAGTTCTATAAAAGGAGTTATGCAAATATTCATCGTGGCTTGCATACTTTGAGTGGTGAAGCAACGGAGTTGTATGAGCATGCGAGAAAGAATATTGCTTCGTTCATTAATGCTGATCCGAAAGAAACGATTTTTGTGAGAAATGCGACTGAGGGAATTAATTTGGTGGCAAGATCTTTTGTTGCTCCTGGTTTAAAGAAAGGGGACGTTGTTCTCTTGACAGAGATGGAGCATCATAGTAATATTGTTCCGTGGCAGATGCTTGCGAAAGGAAAGGGAGCAGTGATCAAGTATGTTCCTTTTAATGATGAGGGATTTTTAGATTTGAAAAAGGCTGAAGCGTTATTAAAAGAGAAACCGAAGTTTTTTTCGTTCGTGCATGTTTCAAATGTTTTAGGAACGATTAATCCTGCAAAAGAGTTAGTCACTTTAGCACATAAGTATCATGTTCCGGTCTTAGTGGATGCTTGTCAGAGTGTTCCACATATGAAAATTGATATAAAGGATCTTGATGCTGATTTCTTAGTTTTTTCCGGGCACAAGATGCTAGGTCCTTCAGGAATTGGAATTTTATACGGAAAAAGAAAATTTTTGGAAAAGATGCCTCCCTTCTTAGGCGGAGGAGACATGATCAAAGAAGTTTCTTTCAAAGAAGTATCATGGAATGATTTACCCTGGAAATTTGAAGCTGGAACACCAAACATTGAAGGAGCAATAGGATTAGCAGCGGCAGTAGACTATTTACAAAACTTAGGAATAGAAAACATAGAAAAACACATAAAAGAAATTACAACGTACGCGTTGAAAAAACTTTCAAAAGTTAAAGGAATAAAAATCTATGGCCCAAAAACCGCTGAAAAACGAGGTGCTGTGATCGCGTTCAACCTTGGAGACATTCACTCTCATGATCTCACCTCTGTTGTTGATGAAGATGGAATCGCAATAAGATCAGGTCATCATTGTGCACAGCCATTAATAGAAAAACTAGGACTAGCTTCTGCCGCACGCATGAGCTTTTACGTTTATACAACAAAGGAAGAGATTGACCTATTCATACAATCTTTAGAAAAAACAAGGAAGATTTTCAAACTATGAACGCCGCAGAAATGTATCAGGAAATAATTCTCGATCATTATCGTAATCCGAGAAATTTTGGAATTGTAAAAAACGCGAATCTTTCTTTCAGAGATTCAAATCCATCTTGTGGGGACATTATTGAGATTACACTACTAACAGATAGAGTAGGAATTATTAAGGAAATAAAATTTTCTGGAAAAGGATGCGCTATTTCACAAGCGAGCACAAGCATGCTCACAGAATACCTCAAAGGAAAAAATATTAAAGAAGTTAAAACTTTAAAAAAAGAAGAAATTTTAGAAATGTTAAGTATTGAACTTTCACCAATACGATTAAAATGCGCCTTACTCGGATTAAAAGTAATCAAAATGGCAGCATACAACCATTTAGGAGAAAAACTGGAGAACGAAAATGATTACACATGAACAAATGGTTGAAGCCCTAAAGAAAGTGGTCGATCCTGAATTAGGAATTGATATCTGGAGTTTAGGTTTGATCTATGCTCTTATTCCTGACGCAGAAAAACCTAAGGTAAGAATGACCTTGACCTCTCCAATGTGCCCATACGGTCCGCAGGTAATTGCTGATGTGAAAGAGAAAATCGGTGCTTTAAAAGGCGTGAAAGAAGTTGATGTCGAGTTGACATTTGATCCTCCTTGGGAGCCTTCTGAGGATGTGAAGTTACTGTTAGGAATGGTCATGTAAGATGGAGAAGAAAAAGAAAGACGCATTTGAAGAAGCCTTGGATATTTTGAAAGAGTACAATGATGGTCTTCCTACACCCAAGAAGGAGGCGTGTTGTTCTGGCTGTGATCCAAATGAGAAGAAGGATTCTAAGAAGAAAATAAAAAAAGTGAATTATGAAGCTGAGTTTTAGTTCTTTTTAAATTGTTTTAGAGTTTTTTCGCGGAGTGTTTGTGCGAAGAGTGGGTCTTCGATAAGTTTGAAGATTATTTCTGTTTTTTTGTGAATGATATTAGAGAAAGAAAAGGTATCAAGTTCATGGTAATTTCTGAAGTTGTCCAAAAAAATTTAAAATCCCTTTCAAAAAAGTTAGAGATCGAAGAGACAGATACAAACCAAAAAAGAAGAAGACTACAAACAGGCTTACTAAGGATTCGCAGAACATTTTCATTAATATGAATACGCGTAATCCTTTTTAAAAAATTAGCATAAACCTGAAAAATAAGAAAAGTAATAAATGAAAGCAAGAAAAAAA
>JAHFKM010000036.1 GCA_023245385.1 archaeon | reverse complement strand
TTCCAAAGCATAACCATAAGTTGAGGCAATCGATGTGAGAAGATACTTCCTTTCAAAACCTTGAACTAGAGTTTCAGCAACCATAAAAAACTCAAAAGACCAAAAACTATTTTAAACTACCTCTAAAAAAATACCACTACGGAGACCTTCCCTCAGACCTCAACATCCTCCCCTTAAACTCCTCAACATCAAAAGGCTTCTCAGACACCCCCACCAAACCAGCAACAATCTTTTCCCTCAACACACTTTTTACCTTTGATACTTTCTCTTAATATATCTCTTTAAACTTTCTTCCCATTCAAAAAAAATCCTCTTACTCTCCAAATACCCCAACTCTTCACGCACACGCTCACTCACCTTATGAAACTCATCATTCATCATCACCACATCAGCAGCCTCAATCAAATCAGGCAAACCCAATCTCAAAGAATACTCCACCATCGCTTTCTTTACCTTCGCCCTCAACAAAACATTCTCCCAAATCGCATCCCAAGAACCAGCCCACTCCCTAATCTGCCCACCAATCGCCTTCAAAATAACAGAATCACCATGAATCAACTCATCAGTCGGCACCAAAGCATCAGAATGACTATCATACTTCATCAAATCCACAAAACCCTTCTCCACCAAAGGATCATGCTCCCACTCTTTTCGAACCTCAGTAATCTGCGTTATTCTTCTCGAACGATGCAACCCATCAGCAGAACGAATAGGATTAGCAACAACAATCAAATCAGTCGCCTTGAAAGAAGTACAAGGAACTTGCAAATCATTCACCACACGGTCAAACACACCATACGGAGAATCCCCATGAATTGTTCCAGCAACAACATTCGCCAAAGCACCAACACGCATCGCCTCGTATAATGCTTTTGCTTCGGTGTTATGCAACATAATTCCCCCAAAACCCCCTATAAAATTTTGACAGGGTTCTACAGAAAGATCATACACATATTCGCCTTTACTTAGACTAATCTCTTCAATAGATTTTACCTCATCCAAAAAAAACTCTCCCTCTACAAAGTTTTTTATAATATCAGATGCATACCCCGCTTTAGCCACAACCTTTCTTAAATACTCCTTCCCACATGAGTTATACCCTCTCAAATGTCTAAACTTTCTTTTCAATTCCACATTCTTTTCTAAAACTGCAACATCATAATTAACGACGTTTTGTTTGCTATGTGAAAACGCCCTGTTAATTAACGTCTTTTTGTATTTCTTGAATCCAACTTTCTCTAAAAATAGTTCTACATACTTTCGCTGTTTAAACTCAATAACATAACTTCGGTGCTTTCCAATACCTTTCTTTTCTTTTTCATAACATCTCGCGACGATACCTAATTGTAAAAATAAGTACAATAAATCTTTAGCCAAACCCTCAGATATAGTACTACAAGCAACTCGATTACCTGATTGTAAAACTGAAGTTTGTGATCCATCCCCATCAAAATATCCTTTTAGATATTCGCAGATTTTTTCTTCAGATAAACTAAAGATTATTGCAGGAATTCTCTTTTCAAGAGCGACACGACCACAACCTAAGTTCTTAAGCATTAATCCTAAAACCTTATTACTTAATTTAATCTGAGTAGAAATACCTAAGGATTCAGTTTCCCTTACATACGGAGTTATATTAAATAACTTTTTTGAAAGATCAATAATATCTCTGATAATTACTCCATCCTCATTTGATAATACTACCGATCCATCTCTTTCAGTCCACCCTTCAGAAGTATAATATCCTAAAAATCTGCAAAAGTCCTTACACACTTCAATCTCAGCATTTAGTGTCTTACTCGTTCCAGTCTTTATTTGCAATCCTGTAGTACTAATTGAATGACTTGCTTCCTTAGCCAAAATTTTATAATGCTTAATTGAAAGATTAGTATGCTGAACCCCTTTTCGCAAATATTGATAGATATCATTACTTGCATTGCATAATACACTTGCTTTTTTATATCCAATTTTTTTAATTATCTGATTCAAATCATTCTCATAATTAACTAGACGACAACCCTCTTCTTCTAAAAGCTCTAAAAGATTGATCGAATTTGAGCTCTCATTCAAAACAGGAAGTTTCTCAGGAATGACAATCTTATTTCCCACTTTAAGTTCCCCACACTCAATTGGAATAATTTTAAAATCTTTATGAGTGAATAGACTATGATCTGGAGTTACAGTAATCTTTCTACCAGTCCGCGTTGTTACCTTCAATAACTTTTTTCTTTGAGGATGCTTCACAAAAGCTAGCAATTTTTTAAGTTTAAATTTTAAATCAACATCCATTGAAGGGACATAGATTTGAGAGATATCCTTACCCTCCAAATCCCTAATCTGCACTCTTTTCAGCATGCTCTTCTCCACAATGAGTACTTCTTCATTTCCACGAATAGAACTTCGAACTTCACCCACAATCAAAGAAGAATCACCCATACGTAACGAAGTCCTAATCCCCTCATCAGCAGTCACCTCAGAACCTCCAACAGCCAACGCAGAACGAACCTTCATCGACTGAATATTATACCCTAACGAACGCAAAGCTTCCGTAGGTAATTCTAAAGTGTCCTCAATCGAAATTATTCTATACTTCCTCATAATCTCAACTAAGACTGAACCCAGCAGGGAGGTATTATGCGCTAACATACCGTTCGCAATAAAATTATGAGTGTCCTCAACCGTAAAGTCATATACAAATTCTTCTCCGTGATCAAAAACTTCTTCAACACCTATCACACGATCCCAAAAAATATCCGACTCTGCTAAATTCTGAGCTTCTTCTAAAAGCAGTGTTGTATAGGGACTGACAGTTTCTTCATAAATTTTAATCAAAGCTCTTGAAATCTCAACATATGTAGCTCCCCTCTGCATTTTATATTTTTCTTTTGAAAAATTGCTGACTGTACCCAGTGAAAGATTTAATCCAAAATCAATATTCTGTATGTGTAGCACTTTCTTAAACCGATGTATAATTTTTTTAGCGTTCGAAATTGCAACAGGCACACACAGCTTTAATGATAGTAAATCCTCTTTGCAGTTGTTGAACTCTTCTTTCAGTTTCTCCTTCTTTTTAATCAGGAATGACTGAATAGCACTTGCGCGTTCAGGTGGCGGCTCGATCCCACCATAAAAATAACTTTTTAATGATGTTTCAGGTATTCCTAAAGCTTCGCTCATTTCCACATAGGACAGCACATTTGAACTGACTAACAAACCATTATTTTCAAGATACGATTCACATTCAACTAGCCTCTGCTCGATAAATAAAGAAATCTTACCCCAATTCGTTTTTAGAAGAGCTGCATTTCCATTTAAGTTTTTCCTTACAACAGCTTCACTACAACCAATTACACAAGCGACTTCGCTGTATTTAAAATTTAAAATTTTTTTCAACTCTTTGAAAACACAAGCAATATCCCTATCACTAAATTCAACATACTCTTTAAGGAGATTAGCATCCCTCTGCAAAGATCTTAACAAGCTATACCTTTCTGAATAATACTTCACCAATTTTTTAAAAGTATTTCTAGAAATATTATTATTTTCTGCTTTATAATTCCAATGATCAATCTTCACTTCATCCCTCTGATCCTTTGGTCGAATACGTAACTTGCTCCTCAACGTTTCGACTAAACTGTTTCCAAAAGGAATACTATCTACATTTGTATTTGATTTTATATTCTTTTGAATTATTCTCTTTAATCTTTCATGCTTTATAGGATGATTATAGCTTATGCATTCCGCATACTTCTCTACAAACTCCCCCCTAATTCGGATAAGAAAATAGTTAGTACCCTTCACAGTCTTATTTTTCCTGAATGCAACAATTCCAAAACGCAACAAGGCCATCTCCAATTGTCTGGCCATTAGTTCACTTGCAGTCGACAATTCAAGATCCCGAGCAGATTTGGAAACGTAAGAGTCACAATCAAAATATCCCCTTAAGAAAGCAGCTAAGACTGAATCCTTCGAGCATAATACCTGTTCAGGAATATAAACCTTGTTTGCTTTTTTACCAATTGGAATTCCAAACACTTCGTTAAATATTTTTACCAAAGCCCTCGAAGTAATCCCCACCCCCCACGTTGTTCGCTCTTCCTTTTCAGAAAAGTTCAAACCAAAGCGGCTGATTAAATGTTTGTAGTGATCTCTCAGACTTGGATTAGTATTAAAAAAATAAACACCTCCCCTACTTAGATGACCATCTCCAATTATATACCCCAACAACTCTGCTAAATCTTCATCAACTACCTTCTGAAATCTAAATGGTCTAGCATTCGTTCTTCCTTTAATAACATAAAAATATTCACATTCAGTTTGAACATTTGCAGTCAAAACAACTGTTTGTACATCTCCAACTACTGTTGTTCTTCGCGGTATTGCAATAAAATCATTAAACTCCAACATCTTTGCGTTCTTTTCTAGAATATGATGACTTCTATAAGAAAAGTAGATATGCTCTTCCGTTGTGATAATCTCCCTTCCAGAACCAGTCCTAATTTTGATCAACATGGTTGGTGCATCTCGTTTCCAATGTGCAAGAGCATTCGAATTAATCGTTTGATAACCTTTTAACCCTATAACTGACTCGCCAAGCATCGCCAAAGATCCATCAGCGATCTCAAAATTCTGATTGCGATTTATATCCTTTATTTTTTTTATTAGCCCATTACTCAACTGAATTAGTGTATCACCAGCAACACACTTTCCACTACCTCTCGTTCCAGCAACAAGCAAGGTTCTGTTTCCATCTATCACAAAAGAAATCAAACCAGCAGCAAGATCAGTCAACATCCCATTCTTCATAAACAAAGGAAGCGTCCACGGCTGATCACGATGACGACGAATAGAAAAAGCCAAACCAGAAGGATTCAAAGGCTTAGAAATAACAGCAACTCTCGCACGCGCACCAGGAATTATCAACTCAGTATCCAAGACAGGATTCGCCTCATCCAAAGGACGCGCAGAAATCAAACGAAACTTCGTCGCCCACGACTCAACATCCTCAACAGAAGGAACAATATTAGTCACACACTCATCATACTTCCCATGCACAACAAAAACAGGATTCGCTCCAGGAGGACTGTTAATAGAAATATCCTGCACATTAGGATCCTGCAATAACGTTTCAATCATTCCAAAACCAACAGTGTAACGCACAAGAATACGCGCCATCTCCTCAATCTCCTCAAAAGAAAGATCCAAGCCCCGATGATCAGCAAGCTCAGTCAACAAATCACGTCCAATATTAAAAAACGTCTCCCTCATCTTCTCAGGCTCAATAAATTCTTCCGCCTTCGGCTGATGCTCAGCCAAAACCTTTCTCGCCAAATCAACAAGCTCATACTTATCCTCAGAAATCTGAAACTCAGGAGGAATAAGATGATACAACTGTTTAATCGTATCCTTCACAGAAAAAATCTGCACATACGCATTCTTCCCCAACTGATACGCATCAAGCTCCTCAGCATCTAAGGGAGGAGTCGCAGCCAAACGAGTCATCATAAAATCAGGAGTAATAATAGGCCTGAACAACAAACGATAAATATCACGAGAACCAACAACATACCCTTGTAAATACGGCTGCGCCTGCGCGATCAACTTTGATTTTTCCAATAAATTATACAACTCTTCCAAAACATTCAAATACGGCTTCAACACAATCTGATATTCTTCACTCCTCACCCTTTCACTCTCAATACGCTCCTCACGAAGAAAACGCCTCACCTCCACAAACGCACCAACAGGATCAGTCCGCAACAAATTCAAAATAAGATACTGCAAATTTTTTAAACGTAAGGACACATCCTGCACAGGACCAAACATTTCCAAAGCAGCTAAAGTCAACAGCTTCTTCTGTTTCACAAAATAATTATAAATCTGCGCGACCTCCACCAAGATCTGCGTCTGATGATACGAATACTCATACTTCTTCTTCTGATAAAACACAATACGAGCAACAGGAGTAACAGCCAACTTCTCAATCACCCGAGACATTGTCAACGCATCATCTTCAAGAGAAGGAATCTGAGGATACTCCTCATAATTAATGTGCATCACATCTTCAGCACCTTCACGCACGATCTCGTGCTCACCAGTTTTTAATCGCTTTTTGAAAAGGACCATGTCACTACTTTATTATACTAGCATAACGCTTATTACCTACAAAGAACGCAAGTTAAATAGTTTTCGTTCACCCATGACTACAGAAACAGAACAACAAGGACTTCAAGAATTTCTCGTCGACGTCAGCGGAAGAGTACGATCACTCGAAGGACGATACAACATCCTCAGAGACCGCGTCTTACTTATCAACAATAATATGATTTTAGAATACAAAAAAGTTCTCAGCGAAGTCAGAACAATCAACACTGACATCAAAGAAATAAAAACAGAACTCTTCAACATCAAAGAAATATTACGTCATCTCGTTTCAGAACTTGAACGAACAGCACGCAAAGAAGAAGTCAAAGTATTAGAAAAATATATTAATCTCTGGAACCCTATGAACTTTGTTTCAGAAACTGAAGTCAAGAAAATGATCCAAGAAGCAGAAAAAAAAGAGTAACCATATGACTCCCCAGAACAAAGACTACGCAGCTATCAAAGCAGGTGTCACAGGAACAGTCCCAGACACTCAAGAACTCCCAGAAGCACCAGAATCAGAAGAAGCTCCAGAAACAACCTACACTGAAGAAGAAGTAAAACCAGCACCCGCTCAGGAAACCCCACAAGAACAATATTATAGCGGAACACCCACAGACACAGAAAGAATCCACGAAATAGCAGAAGCAATCATCAACGAACGCTGGGAAGAATTTTTAGCACGCGTCGGAGATCTCGCAGTCTGGAAAGATCGCGCAGAAACAAACCTCATCGCTATCAAACAAGAAATTATCAGAATCAACCAACGCTTTGAAAATTTACAAAACGGCGTTCTCGGCAAAGTCAAAGAATACGACCAAGATATGAGAGATGTACACACAGAAATGAAAGCTCTGGAAAAAGTCTTTGAAAAAATCTCAGAACCACTCGTCATGAACATCAAAGAACTCGGAAGAATAACACAAGAACTCAAACGAGTCAAATAAACTATTAAAAGAATAATTAGAGCTCCTCCAAACTTTAAAGCTCTTATTCTCTGCATAAAAGAACTACAAGATTACCTGATTACTATCAACCCCTATAAGCGCCTGTGAAGAAAAAAAGAATATAAAAATATTATACACACACTCTTCTCAAAGAGGTCAAAGATAACAAATGAATTATCTTTCTAGCAGAAGATCAAAATAAAATTATTAATTCTATCATAAGCCTTATCCAAAAACAAAAGAAAGAAAATCTTCTAAAATACATTCCAAACAAAGAATAATTCAAGAATTATACATCAAACCAAATTACCACTCCCAAAGTCTCAGCAAAAAACTTATACAACAAATCAAATGCTACTTCAAAAAAAATGCACAGTCATTCAAGTCTCAGCCTTTTCTCCAAATAGTGAACTACTACGGACTCCGCTCGCCCTCGTTTGAGGGTTCTGTCATTCAATCTTCAGACTAAAGTCCGCGAAGGGTTTCTGACCCGACCTCGTCTAAAACACCTAGCTTTTATCAAAATTTAGGATACAAAGATCGCGAAACAGAAATGCTAAAACTACTCTACTCCTTTTTATCACTCAACCTTTTTCGTCAAGTAGGTCACTGTTGAAGAAGCAACAACCAAGGTAAATAACGCGCCTAACAAACGTGGATGTGTCAAGGTTTTCAAAGTCTCAGTTCTCGGATTCGGCGTCCCACCAGAACCAGTACCATACGGACTTAAAGTTCCCTCAAAAACAATAGTAATCCCAATCAAAATAATAATAAGAATAATAATAAAAACAGTCGTCTCACCAAACATATCCCAAATCTGTCGCTCTTTAACTCCAAAAAACTGAAAAATTAAAAAAACCAACAACA
>JAHFKM010000035.1 GCA_023245385.1 archaeon | reverse complement strand
AATTAAAAAAATTTACTTAACGTCTCAGGACAATGGTGCATATGGCTTGGATAAAGAAAAAGTTTCGCAGTTAGTTGTTCTGCTTAAAAATTTAATTGCAACAGAAGGTGATTTCAAAATTAGATTAGGAATGACTAATCCGCGACATTTGCTTCCTATTCTAGATGAATTAATTGAAATATACAAGAATGAAAAGATTCTGAAGTTCTTGCATATTCCAGTACAAGCTGGTTCTGAAAAAGTTTTAAGAGAAATGAACAGAAAGCATTCAGTTACGGATTTTAAAAAAATAGTGGAAGCCTTCAGAAAAGAAATCCCTGAGATTTCAATCTCGACAGATATTATTTGCGGCTATCCTACTGAGACTGAAAAAGATTTTGAAGAAACAATGCGTTTAATTAAAGAATTGAAACCTGAAGTGTTAAACATTTCAAAATTTACCTCAAGACCCGGAACGAAAGCTGCTTCATTAAAACCATTGCCTTCGCAGGAAGTGAAGAGAAGAGCGGAAATGTTAACGGAATTGTTTAATCATTTAAAGAATATGAAAAATTAATTTTATTCTTTGCAAGTGAATCCTTCTTTTGCCAGAACTTCTTTTGCGTTTTGAATATATTCTTGTCTTCTCTCAGGATACGCCTTGGATGGGTTTTTGAGAGCTTCAGTGTAGGAAGGATGAATAAGCCCCCTTCCAAGAAAGTAGTCTATGATCTTATTTTTGTCGTTTTCTAAGCTGGTCTCATCTTCTCCCGCTTTGTGATAATATTTTAAAAAATTTTCTGTTTTCCATCGCCGCATGCGAGTGTTAACGCTAAGAGCGCTGGAAATGCTTTTTTCATAAGTAAGAGAGCGAAGAAAGATTTTTAATGCTTTTGAAAGTTAAAACCATTTTCACCATCTGATTTACCTTAATAGAATATAACTAAGCATAAATAGTAAATTTATAAAAATCGCTTATTTTAAAAAAGGATATTTATGCCAATATGCGCTGACTATTTCTCCTATCTTCAGAGCCCTTGATTTTGAAAATTTCCCCCCTCCGCAAATTGCTTCTGCTGTTTCAAAAAAGGATTGAGAGGAATATCCGTTTAATAAAGAGGGATTTTTCTCAATTATTCCAAAAATAATCCTATAATCTCCAATGCGTTCTTCAAATGGTCTTCTTTTATTTATTCCCTTTCGAGCGAGAAACATATCGGTAACACAATTACCTAATGCTCTCGCTTCACGTTCTTGTTCTGGTGTTAAAACGACTTCTTCAAGATCTATCATAAAAAAAGAAAAGGGAAAGAAAATAAAAAGCTTACTGTCCCGGAGTTTTCCCGTTTTTCACTGGCTCAAATCCTTTCCACGCTGAATTAAACATGTTTTCTAGCGCTGAAGCGAAGAAGGGAGTGTGTACCCAGATCCCGATGTCATAGCTTGGATGTACTTGGTCATCATGCATAACCATAAACATCAACTGTTTTTCGTCGACTATGCAAAAACGCGCGTTAAGATTAGTAGCATTTCTTATTTCTGCAAAGTTTTTGACATCTTTCATTACATTCTCAGCTTCTTTGGAGATTGGCGCGGCGATTCTGATCTTCACATCTTTCTTTGCGAGTTTTTGAAAAACAGGTTTGAGCGCTTCTATTTTTCTAATAAGTCCTTTAGATGTTGTCGCGATAGTGACAGACTTTTCAGCTTGTTTCACCATTGATTCAAGGTGTGTGTAGAGATTATGTTTTCCTCTGATCGCTCCAGAAAGGTCAGTAGAATCAATGAAGTCAATTCCTTGTTTATGTAAGGATTCGAGTTCTTTGAGAACATCTGTTTCTTGAAGTTCTTTTAATTTTGATACATTCACATCTGCTTCTTGTTGGATGAGTTTTTTTACGCGTTCAACTACTTCTGTAGGTTCGACAGCTATATATTTTATAGGTTTGCCGAGTTTCATTATTACAAAACCTTTTTTTTCTAAAGATTCAAGAACATCATATGCTCGTGAGCGTGGAACATGACCAATGTCAGATAATTCTCCTGCAGTTGAAACGCCTCGAGAAAGCAACGCAGTCCAGATACGAACCTCGTAGAGATTGAGGTTGAAATAACGCCTCAGTTTACTCATGAATTCTTCTTTTACAATCATTAAAAACCCTCCTTAGTCACCACTCTTTTTTTAAACAGGTGTTTTAACTCTTAGTGGTAATAAGGATCTATATAAAGTTTGTCGTCATCGAGAGTGTAGATTAAGATTTTCAATTAAAATTTATAAAACAAAATTTTTTTTACTGTAAAGAAGATGAGAAGTTGTAGTAATTTTTAATTTTTCGAATAATCCTAGCAACCATGGTATTTATTTGTTCAGAATAAGACATAATTTTTCATAAAAAATCTGATCTTCCCAATCCTTCTTTATCTTCCACGTTGTTTTCTATAAATTCTTTCTACGTCTTCAAGTGTGTTGATTTCATTAGGGCTTCTTTCATTTGACCTTAGTCGTATGTATCTTGGAAACCTTAAAGCATATCCAGAACTATAACTTTGTGATTCTTGAATTTCCTCGTAGGCTACTTCAATAACTATTTTCGCTTTGACTTCTACTTCTCTTCCATTAGTTTTGAGAATAAAAGGTTTCAAAAGTTTAGTCAATTGAGTAAAGCTTTCTCCTTCTTCTTCTTTTTCTTTGAGTCCTGTTGCGACTTTTCCTAATTCTAAGAACCTTGATTTGTCTTTGTTTAAACAGGAAATTGTATAAGAAGATAAGACACCTGCTCTCTTTCCTGTTCCGTATTCTGCTTTTGTAATAACAAGATCTAAATTTTCTAAGACTGGTTTTAGTTTCATCCAGCCTCCAACTTTTCTTCCTGCAGTGTAGGGTTTTTCTAAATTTTTGATCATAATTCCTTCTAAGCCAAAAGTTATTGCTTTTTTGTAGAAATCTTCGATATCTTGAGTTGTTTCAGCGACAATTCCTTCAGTAATACAGATTTTTCCTTTTTTCTCTTTGATTGTTTTCTCTAAAATACTTCTTCGTTCTTTTTGAGACCGTACAGTCAGATCTTCCTCATCTTTTGAAAGAATATCAAAGACATTAATTTCAACAGGTATTTTTTTTGCGAGTTTTTCGATATCATATTTTCTTTTAATACGCTGTGAGATATCTTGGAACGCTAAGTATTTTTTTGTTTTCGGATCGTAGCCGACAATTTCTGCGTCTAAAATATAACTTTTTGCTTTTACACTGTCTTTTAGAACAGAAAGAAGTTCTTTAAAAGGGTGTGTAAGATTTTCTAACCTTCGAGAGTAGAGTTTTATTTCTTTCCCATCGTTGTGAATTTGTACACGAAAGCCGTCAAGTTTGTGTTCACACAGGCAGGGTAAACCTAATGCTTCTGCCGCTTCTGTCGTTGATTCTGCTTTGATTGCGAGCATTACATTTAATGGTCTTCCTACCTTCAAAGATATTTTTTCTAATCCAGTGAATCCTCTTTTAGAAAGAATGATGAACACTTCAGCGAAGTCATTTGTCAAATCATAAGCTTGTTGTACTTCATCAAGAATCTTCTCGAATTCTTCCCTATTTCCTTCCGGTATCTTAACTTCGTTCGTTTTAGGATCGTAAGAGAGGTGTAATTTTTCTCCAAAAAAGCTCCAGACGATCGCGTCACGAAGCGTTCCTTCTCCAATACCTATGCGTAAATCTTCCAAAAGTGTTCTAATAATAAATTTTACTTCCTGAGGATGTGCTGCCGCTAATAATTCGCAGATGATACCTATTTTTTTTGAAACAGTTCCTTCTCCTACTAAACTTGCGATTTTTCTGATTTGATTATAGACTATAGAAATTTCTAAGTTTTTTCTGCTGAAGAGGGTCTGTTGTTTTTTATTGCTTAAGAGTTCTTCTGCTACTTCTCCTAAGTCTCCTATTTTCGCCCAGTTTTTCTCTATTTTTTCTGAAGAAACTCCTGAAGAAGTAGCGAGCGCTTTTATTACGAGCTTCTCAGAAATGCCAATTTTTCTTTCATCCCAAGGAGGAAACACAGATCCTTTTAATAAATTGATTAAGGGTTCTACTTCTTCAGATTTTGTCTGTTTTAAAAGCTCTGAGAGAATATGGGTTTTTTCTAGCCTCTTGCTTGTTTTTTCTAAGAGTTCATAATACTCAGTAAGTTTTAAGTAGTTCATTCATCATGAACTATATCGGAGCAATAAAAAGCTTATGGAACTTGATAAAGTACTGCGTCTACGTAGATCTGTGCGGCAATTTAATGGAAAGAATCTTTCCTGGAAACACTTGACTGATATTTTAGAAGCTGCCACACTTGCTCCTTCTTCCGGAAACATACAAAATTGGGTTTTCATTGTTGTTAGAGAAAAAAAGAATGTTGAAACACTCACTGAACTGTTACCCCCTGAACAGCGCTGGGCTGCAAAGGCGTCAGTCTTGGTAGTGGTATGTAGTGATACTGAACGTGTGAAACAGATGTATGGTGCGCGTGGTGAAGCGCTCTATGCCGTACAGAATTGCGCCGCCGCTATTCAAAATATGTTGTTGAAAGCTGCGGAACTCGGTGTTAGCTCTTGTTGGATTGGTCATTTTGAAGAGAAAGATCTTGCTCAAACACTCGCTTTAGAGAAAGATATTCGTCCACAAGCTCTTCTCGCTTTTGGATATGGAGAAGTGAGTGAAGAGAAACCACGTGAACCCTTATCTTCTTGTGTGTATTTTGAAACATTCGGGAATAAAACACGCAATGTTGGTTTGTGGCCATTAGGAAATACACTTGAACGCGGGATTAAACATATAAAAGCTGGTTTGAAGAAATAGTTTTTAATTTATTCTTGTACTATTCTTTCAAGGGTGTTTGCGAGAAGTTTTTTTACATCGTCAGGCAATCCTTCTGTCGAGAGAAGTGAAGTGCGATGATAAAGAAATGGCTTGTTTGTAATTGGAAGATCTTCGAATTTTATGCTTCGTTTTGTATGTTTCCATCGTTCATGTTTTTTTCGAATGAGATTTGCTTGAAGGTCATAAGTAAAACTGAGTAAACCAGTCCATGATTCTTGTGAATAAAGAAAGCTAATATAAACATTCTCAGAATTAGGAAATAAACCTATACTCTTTAGGAATTTTTTTGTCTTCAAAGTAAAGTCAGTGAGAACAAGTTGTAACATTATATTCAAAGCGCATAAATAACATATTTAATGTACCTATTAACTATTTATATTATAAAAAGAAAAAAGAGGCTAATGCTCAGGGTTGAGTCATTAGCCACAACGTTGGGTGTTTCAAGGGGCGATAGGGGGTGAGTTAAAAGAACTCGAATATATCGCCCTTGATTGTGAGGGGTGTTTTACCTTCCGTATTTGCCGTGAACCATATCAATGCCAAGTTCTCTGGACATTGTTTTCGATTTTTCGAAGTTTTGGGTTCCTTGCAAACTTTTTCCGAGGACGAATGGACTTTGTACACCAGTAATGATAGTCATCACTCGAATCTTTCCTTTCATAGCTTCTTCTACGCGCGCTCCCCAAATACAGTTTGCGTCAGCGTCGAGGCTTTCTGTGACAACTTCTCCAACCCTGTTGACTTCGTCAAGAGTCATATCATGTCCACCAGTAACGTGGATGAGTGCTCCAGTTGCTCCTTTGTAAGAAACATCGAGGAGAGGGTTTGTTAATGCTCGTTTGGTAGCTTCTTCCACTCTTCGTTCAGAATCTCCTTCTCCAACACCAACAACTGAAACTCCGCCATTTGTCATAATTGCTTTAACATCTGCGTAGTCGAGGTTGACAAGGGAAGGGACTGCGATGATTTCAACAATACCTTTGATCATTGTGGAGATTAATTCGTTTGCAACAGCGAATGCTTGTTGTACAGGTAAGTTTCCTGCGATTTGAACAAGTCTGTTGTTGTCAATGACAATGACTGTATCAGAGACGCTTCTAAGTTGTTGTAAACCGAATTCTGCTTTGTCTACTCTTGCTCTT
Organism: archaeon; assembly: GCA_023245385.1. GTDB lineage: Archaea > Nanobdellota > Nanobdellia > SCGC-AAA011-G17 > GW2011-AR18 > JAHFKM01. The sequence goes on along the minus strand of JAHFKM010000035.1, from coordinate 2,011 downwards.
TCAATAGTGAATGGTGTTGTTACTGCGCCGATGACGATTGCTCCCTGATCTTTTGCTGCTTGCGCGACAACTGGTGCTGCTCCTGTTCCTGTTCCTCCACCCATTCCTGCGCAGACGAAAACCATATCTGCTCCTTTGAGGGATTCTTTGATTTCAGCGAGCTGTTCTTTTGCAGCTTCCATTCCTACGTTTGCGTAACCGCCTGCTCCGAGGCCGCGTGTGAGATCTCTTCCGATTAGGATTTTTTTATCTGCACCCATCATGTCTAGGTGTTGTTTGTCAGTGTTGAGGCAAATAATTTCTGCGCCCTTAACGCCTTTTTTATATAGCCAGCTTGCTGCATTGCATCCACCGCCGCCAGCACCGAATACTTTAATGTTTGCGTGTCCTATTTCTAAGTCTTGGTCTACTGTGTTGTTTGCATGTTCCAATGCGCTTTGTATGATAAATTCCATGTTTGTTTTGTTCCCCCGATCTTGGTTTTTTGTGTCTTGTTTGAGAGTGGATCTATAGTCCACAGCACCATAATGTTTTTATGTAAGTTCGTTCACTTATCCCATAGAAAACGTTTTGATTTGCCCAAATTGAAACTGTTTTGCCAATGTCGATACCTGCCAGGTATTATATGGAGATCATTTCAGTATTTGTGGTTTTAATGCCCGTTAAAACCTGTGAAATGAACTTCTATCTATTATTTTATTGAGGTTATTTATAAATATTTTCTGGATGAAAAATATACTTTATTAAACATCATACTATTTTAGTCACAACTCTCCTATTAAAATGAAACTTTTTTCTTGGAGAGTATTTTTTTAAAGAAATTTTTACAAAAAAAAATAAAAAGGTTTAAGAAGCTCGGAAAAAAGAAGAATAGATGAAAAAAAAGTGGTGGGAAGAATTAGAATTTCTTGTTGATGAATTGATCCCATACTTTTTGCTTGTTCTTTTAGGAATTATTATTATAGAATTTTTTTTTAAGAATTTAGCGATAAAGTATCATTTCTGGATTGACCTTATTGACTGGATTATCGTCAGCTTTTTTGTGGCAGACCTGGTCTTTAAGTATTTGCGAGTACGCATCTGGCCTATATTTTTTAAAAAGTACTGGCTGGATATCCTCGCTGTCTTTCCCTTTTTCCTCTTTTTCAGACTTTTTGAAGAATTAAGTAAAGTTTTAGGTGAGGTAAAAGAACTCCCTGTGCAAGTACAAAAAGTCGTTCATCTTGGTTTGGAATTAAGGGAAGCCCGTTTGGCTGAAGAAACGTTAAAAATAAGTAAAGAAGCTGAGGAGATAAGTCAAGTGACAAGAACTGAGCGCTTTGCAAGATTTTTGGGTGGTGCTGAAAAAGTTCCAGAACTTGCGAAGCCTATTGCGTTCTATGAAGATCCGAAACATAAGAAAGAATTAAAACATCATTTGAAAGATTTTGAAAGGGAAGGTAAAAAGTTATTTAAAGGTGTGGAAAGAGAATTAGTTGATGATATTAGGAGATCTCGTCGAGGTAGAAACAAAAGAAAAAACATACAAAGGCCTCTTCGTTCCATCAAACGATAAAAAGATCTTGGTTTTAAAATTAGAGAATGGATATAATATTGGAATTTCGCAATCAAAAATTCTCTCTTCAAAAGTTCTTAAAAAATTCAGCACAGGTGAAGTCATACTTGAAAATCATCTAAAAAAGCAGGATCTTAAGACTATTCTTATTTTACACACAGGCGGAACAGTAGCGGCGAAAGTAAATTACAAAACAGGCGGAGTAAGTACGAAATTTACTCCTGAAGAGCTTTTAAGCCAGTTTCCGGAGATGAAAGAGATTGCGAATGTGAAAACGCGCTTAATAACTAACTTGCTTTCTGGAGATATGCGCTTTGCTCATTATAACCTCCTTGCTAAAGAAATTGAAAAAGAATTTTCATCAGATAATGCTGGAATTATTTTGACGCATGGAACAGATACGATGCATTATACTGCTGCAGCTCTCTCTTTTATTTTTGAAGAACTCCCGTTTCC
>JAHFKM010000034.1 GCA_023245385.1 archaeon | reverse complement strand
CTAGGCGCATACTTGAGCCATTCAAGTAAGAGTCCGTATGTTCCTGAGACAAACAGAAAAAGAATAAGTCAAATAGAAGGTTCTGAAGAACCACCGATGCTAAAAGCAATGAGAACGTATTTGAAAAACAGAGAGTGAGTTTAAAGTTTTTTTTAAAGGAGAATTGTTCTTGAATTTTAAAAGTGAAGGGCGAGTAAAAACCTTTTTATAGATCTTTCTGAGCTTATTCGTGTGAAACTTGTTTTTTTGGGAACGCAGGGGATGCAGCCGACGAGGGATCGTGGTTTGCCTTCGATGTATCTTAGTTTGGAGAATGAAAATTTTTTGATTGATTGTGGTGAGGGGACGCAGAGGCAGATGCGAATTGCAGGTTTGAAACCGACGAAGTTGACGAGGATTTTGATTAGTCATTTTCATGCTGATCATGTTTTGGGTTTGGCTGGGTTGATCAGGAATTTGTCAGCAAATGAGTATAAGGGAACTTTGTGTGTTTATGGTCCGAGGGGTCTTTCGAAGTATTATGAGCATTTGACGAAGTCGAGTTTGTATGTGGAGAGAATTAAAGTGAAGTTGCTTGAGTTGAAGCCGGGGTTTGTGTTTGAAACGGAAAAGTTTACGGTGGAGTGTTTTCAGTTGTTTCATTCTGTGGAGAGTTTTGGATTTATTGTTAAAGAAAAGCCGAGAAGAAAGATTAATTTGGTGTATACCAAGAAGTTAGGTTTGGTGCAGCATCCTTTGCTGGGTGATTTGCAAAAAGGAAAGGATATTGTGTGGAATGGGAAAAGGGTGTCAGTGTCGAAGGGAACGATCTTGGTTCCGGGAAAGAAGTTTGTGTTTATTCAGGATACTGCGTATAATAGTAAGCTTGTTTCTTTTGCGAAGGGTGCTGATCTGTTGGTGAGTGAGTCGACGTTTCAGGATTCAGAAAAAGAAAAAGCAAAGGAGTATAAGCATATGACGTCTAGTCAGGCTGCGTTGGTGGCGAAGAAGGCGAAAGTGAAGCAGTTGGTTTTGACGCATTTTAGTCAGAGGTATGAGGATCTTTCTGTGATGGAAGCTGAGGCGAAGAAGGTTTTTTCAGAAGTGATGATGGCGAAAGATTTTTTAGAGTTGGATGTTTAAGGTTTCTTTTGGGGAAGGACAAAAATGTTTTGGCGCGAGCTCTTTTTTTAAAACAGGGTATAAATAGATTTTAAGAAAGAATTAGCTTTTGTGTGATTAAAGGTTTTGCTCGCGACGCCCGCGCCAAGTGTGCATAAGGATTATAAAGTAAATTCGCTTTCTAGAGAGTATCATGGAAGCTCACTCAAAACTTATCGTTTTCGAAGATAAAAGTATTCGAAGAACGTGGCATAATAAAGAGTGGTGGTTTGTTCTTGAAGATGTAGTAACTGCACTTACAGATTCAGCAGATCCTAAACAGTACATCAATAAAATGAGACAGAGAGATGAACTACTTTCACAAGGATGGGTACAAATTGTACATACCCTTAGTATAGATACACCAGGTGGTAAGCAAAAGATAAACTGTGTTAATACTGAAGGAGCATTTAGGATTATTCAGTCGATTCCTTCTTCTAAGGCTGAGCCGTTCAAGCTCTGGTTGGCGAAAGTAGGGTACGAGAGGGTTCAAGAGATAGAAAATGCGGAATGAGCGCAGAAGAGGATGAAAGAATTGTATCGTTCCAAGGGGTATTCTGATGAGTGGATTGAGAAAAGAGTCAGAGGCATCGCAATTAGAGATGAGTTGACTGATGAATGGAAGCAGCGAGGCGTGAAGACAGAAAAAGAGTATGGGATTTTGACTGCTGAGATTTCGAAAGCGACGTTTGGAATGACGCCGAGTGAGTATCAGAAGTTTAAGGGTTTGAAACAAGAAAATTTGAGAGATCATATGAATGATTTGGAATTAATATTTTCAATGCTTGGTGGGGCGTCGACGACGATGATAGCGAGGGGTAAGGATGCGAAGGGTTTTGAGGAAAATCAGGATGCTGCGAAGGTGGGTGGGGAAGTGGCGGGTGTGGTGAGAAAGGAGCTTGAAAAGAGAAGTGGGAAAAGGGTAGCGACTGTGGAGAATTATCTTGAAGAGTCTGAAGGTAAAATGAGAGTAGGGCTTAAAAATTATTTTTTTTAAGTAACAAATAGTTTACTTGTTTTTAGAGTAAACGTGAAAGATAAAGCTTGATTCAAAGATAGTATAAACAAGATGGACTGTTCGTGAGAAGATTAGAAAGAAGAAAGCGAAAGTTGCTGTTGTGGAAAGGATATGTGCGCTGAATGCTATTCTAAACCATACTTCTGGGATAAGGAGAAGGAGGAGATTGATAAAGAAGGAAAGGAAAGTGACTGTTCCGAGTGTGATAAGGGTGTGGGTGATTTTTTTTTGTGAGTAATGTGTTGCGTTAAAGGCTGCTTTGTAGTTTTTTTCTTTTAAGAAGAGGGTGGGGTAGGTAAAGAAGAAGAGGTATTTAATCGCGAACCATAGAATAGCGAGGAGTGTTAAAAGTAGTGAGAGGAAAAAAGGATTTTGGATGTGGGTAAGGATATAAATAAATAAGAAGATGAGGCTGGGGAGAAGGTAGAGAAAGAAGAAGAGGAATTTGATAAAGACGACTTTCCAGAAATAGGTTTTTCCTTCTTTGAATGCGTTAAGTAGAGAGAGTTTTTGATGGGTAAGTGATTGTTTGATAAGGATATAGCGGGCGTTAACGAAGGTGATTCCTGTGCAGAGGTGAACAAAAAGGAGGAGTGTTGAAGAGAGGATGAGTTTGAGAAGTGATGGTGTGGATTGTAAGATTGTTCTGAATGCTTCTTGAGTTGCTTGAAGTCTGTTGATTTGAAGGAGGGGAGTGAGTAAGCCATTGAATTGTAAAAAGAGCCAGAGGAAGAATGTGAGAAAAAGGATAAAGAGAAGATCTGGGATGTAAAGAGTAAGGTTGTGTGTGAGAAGCTTCCAGCTTTCTTGAAGTGAGGAAAGATAGAATTGGTAATTGTCCTCTTTTTGGTTCATATTTTTTTTTCTTGAATCAGAGTCTATTTAAACTTTGTTGTTTAAAGGTTTTGTATGGTTGATCCTGTTGCGTTTTCTTTTGGTTCTTGGTCTATTCGGTGGTATGGGATTTTGTTGGCTTTGGGATTTTTTTTGGGATATATGATTTTTAAAAAGTTCGCGTTGGAGAAAGGTTTTTCAGAAAGTTTGGTTGATGATTTTTTTATTTGGCTTGTTCCTTCTGGGATTGTTGGTGCGCGTTTGTTTGAGGTTTTGGTGTATGAGCCTGCGTATTATTTTGCGAATCCTTTGAAAATATTTTATGTGTGGGAGGGTGGGTTAGCTTCGCATGGGGGGATGATTGGTGCGTTCTTCGCGGTGTATGTTGTTTCTAAAAAGTATAAAATGCATTTTTATGATCTTGCGGATTTGTTGCCTGTTCCTTTTTTTATTGGAGCTGCGTTGGGGAGGATTGGGAATTTTATTAATGGGGAATTAGTTGGTAAAGTAACGTCTGTACCGTGGGCTGTACATTTTCAGGGTTATGAAGGGTTAAGGCATCCTTCTCAGGTGTACGAGTCTTTCAAAAACTTTTTTTTAGCTGGAGTGTTTTTTAGTGTGAAGAATTTGAAATTGCCTAAAGGTTCTTTGTTTTGGGCAGCTATGGGTTCTTATTCAGTGTTAAGGTTTGTTGTTGAATTTTGGAAAGACATGCCACTATATTATCAGTTAACAGTTGCTCAGTGGATTAGTTTGCCTTTGATTATTGTTTCAGTGATGATGTTTTATAAAGTGCAAAAGATATAATCTTCTGGTTTTAGTTAGGGTTTGATTTTTTTCAACTCACCAAGGTAGACGTTGGTGACGTCTTTGATTTTTTTTATTCGTTCAATTAATTTAAGTAAGGTTTGTGTGTCTTTTATTAAAATTCCGAATGTGCAACGGGCTTTGTGTGTATCGAGTACTTTTGCTTTGGTGTTGGAGACGTTGATTCCTTGGCTTGCGACAGTATTAAGAATTTCAGCGAGAAATCCGACGCGGTCGTTTCCTTCGACGAGAAGTTCAACATCTGTGTTGGAGTGTTCTGTCCAGTGGGATTTGACTTCTTTTCGTGAATCTTTGCGTAATTTTAGGATTGTTTCGCAATGTTCTTTGTGAATGCTGACACGATTTTCTCCGGTTTTAAATCCGACAATTTTTTCTCCTGGTAAAGGTTTGCAGCAAACGGCAAGTTTTAGTTCTGGTTCTTTTAGGCCTTCGATAAAAATAAAATTTTCTTCGAGTTTCTTTTTTGGTTCTTCTTTTGTTGTGCTGATTCCTGTGGCGACAATTTTTCCGTGTCTTGTGAGGTATTGTTTTATTTTACTGCTGGCTTTATAGGTCTTGACAATTTTTAGCCATTCCATGTTTGGTTGTTGGTTTTTTGAGCTGACGATTTCGATGATGTCTCCGTTTTTAATTTCTGTTTTGAGAGAACTGTATTTTCCGTTGATGGTGGCACCCATTGCTTTGTCTCCGAGTTCAGAATGGATTGCGTAAGCAAAATCAAGGGCGGTAGCGCTGGTGGGGAGTTCGATGACTTTTCCTTTTGGAGTAAAAACAAAGATAGTGTCGCTGAATAAGTCTATTTTTATTATGTCTTGAAATTCTTTTTCGCTCATTTTTTCTCTGGTTTCAACGAATTGTTTGAGCCAGCTTAATTTTTTATCAAACTCGCCTCCATGAGTAATGCCTTTGTAATCGTAATGGACTGCGACTCCGTCTTCTGCGATTTCATGCATTTCCTGTGTTCTGATTTGGAATTCTATTGGTTTTTCCTGTGGTCCAATGACGACGGTGTGGAGGGATTGGTAGCCGTTTGGTTTGGGCATTGCGATGTAGTCTTTGAATGTTTCTGGAAGTGGTTTCCATAGGGTATGGACGATGCCTAAAGCTGTGTAGCATTCTTCAGGGGTTAGTGTGATGATTCTTAGTCCGATAAAATCTTTGATATTATTAAGATTATAGTTGCGATCGGTTGTTTTTTTGTAGATGCTGTAGAAGTGTTTTGCTCTGGCGCTAACGCTGGCCTTGATTCCTCGTTCTTGGAGGGTGTGTTCTATTTTTTTCTTGACTTCGTAGATGCGGTGTTCTCGGTCTGGTTGTGTTTTTTCAATTAATTCGAGAATTTTTTTATATTCTTCAGGATTGGTGTATTTGAATGCGAGGTCTTCGAGTTCGGATTTGATGCTTCCGATGCCGAGGCGGTAGGCGAGTGGTGCGTAAATAGTAAGAACTTCTCTTGAGATGTGTATTTTTTGTTCTTCGTCTTGAAGAGTGTGTAAAGTGCGCATGTTGTTGAGCTTGATGCAGAGTTTGATGAAGAGGATTCTGATATCTTTGATTGCGGTGAGTAATACTTTTCTCAGGTCTGCGGAGTTGTATTCTTCTTGGCTTGGCAGGATTTTGAGTCTGTTAATTTTCGCGAGTCCTTCAAGTAAGTGGGTGATTTCTTCTCCGAATTCTTTTTTGAGTGTTTCTTTTGAGATGCCGAGTGGGAGTGTGTGGTGGAGAAGGCATGCTGCGATACTTTTATCGTCAAGTTGTAAGTCCGCGAGAATTAGCGCTGAGTCGAGAGTATGTTGAAGTAAGCTTGTTCCTGAGTGGTGTGTTTGTTCTTGGTAGCTTTTTTCTGAAAATTTATAGGATTTTTCTAAGAGGGTGAGGTCTGTGTTTTTGTTGTTGTGTAATGTTTTTTTTGCTAGGTCTTTGAAGTTCATTATGCTTTCGCCGAAAAGAACCTTTTTATATCTTTCGCGGGTTTTTCAGAGGATGCGCTTTGAGAAACAGGAATTATTTAAGGAGATTGGGAAAGAAGGTCAAAGAAAATTAAGTGAGGCCTATGTTACGATTCTTGGGTGTGGTGCTTTGGGTGCTCTGGCTGCTGAGCTTTTGGTGAGAGCTGGTGTGAAAAACATAACGTTGATTGATCGTGATTTTGTTGAGTTATCGAATTTGCAAAGGCAGTCTTTGTATACTGAAAGAGATGTTGGTTCTTTGAAGGCTTTGGTGCTTGCTGCTCATTTGAAGGAGATTAATTCTTTAATAAAGGTAAAATCTTTTCCTGTTGATCTTGATGTGGAGAATGTTATGTTAGTAAAAGCGGATATTGTTCTTGATTGTACGGATAATATGGAAACGAGATTTTTGCTGAATGATTTTTGTAAGAGGGAGAAGATTCCCTGGGTTTTTGCTGCTGTCTTTGGTAGTTCTGGTTTTGTTTTTCCAGTAACAAAGGAAGGTCCTTGCTTTGCGTGTTTGTTCTCTGAGCCTTCAATTCCTCTTGGTTCCTGTGATACTGAAGGGATTTTGAACACTGCTGTAGCTCTAGTTGTGAGTTTACAGGTAACTGAGACTATGAAAATAATAGTAGGGAAACAATTTTCTAAAGATTTGCTTTCGTGTAATGTGTGGGGGAATTCTTTGGAAAAGATTAAGGTGAAGAAGCGTGTTGCTTGTCTTACATGTAAGGGTGTTTTTGAGTATATATCTAGAAAAAAAGAAAATAGTCTTGTGAAGATGTGTGGAATGAATTTGTTTCAGATGAGGGGAAAGGTTTCAGATCTTGTGCTTCTTGAAAAAAGATTAGTTAGATTAGGAAAAGTGAGGAGGGGTGAGCATTGTTTATTTTTCAAGGAATTGGTTATTTTCAAAGAGGGTCGTGTTTTAATTAGGGCGAAGTCTGAGGCAATAGCGAAGTCTCTATATATGAGGTATCTTGGATGATTGTGAGGATGTGTGATTCGAAGGGCGCGTTTGAAGCGTTTCCGGAAAAGCAGATAAAACTAGATTTGAAAAATATAACTAAAATATTTGAAGTGATCATTGAAACTCCCGTGTTGATTATTATAAAAGATAAGTTTGAAGTTTCTATTTTTCGCGATGGGAAGTTGTTGATCAAGAATTGTAAATCTTTGGAAGAGGCAGAAGAGCAGGCGAGACGAGTATATGAATTGATAACGAGAAGAGATAGAGTTAGAAAGAGTGCAGGTCTTTGGTCAGAAACGAAAGAAACAGAATGAGAATATTGAGCGGAGAGTGTAAGAAAGGATGGAAGCAGAATAAGTTCAGATAAAAAGAGTATTTCCTAAATGTTACACAGTCAAAACCAGCATGTATCTCTATGAGTATGTAGCCATTTCTTTTTTTCTTTGTAATCTGGCATTGCGGTTTCTACGAGTTTCCAAAAGGAAGGTGAATGATTTTTTTCTTTAAGATGGGAAAGTTCGTGCACACAAACATAGTCGAGAACATCTTCTGGTGCGAGTAAGAGTCTTGTAGAGATGTTGATGTTTCCTTGGTGTGAGCAGCTTCCCCAGTTGGAGGTGTTGTATTTGAGAAAAATGTTTCGTATTTCAAAGTTGAAGTGTTTTTTGTTAAGTTCGTGAATTTTGTTAGTAATGTAAGAATGTTTTTCTTGTGCGAGTGTTCTGCTGATGAGTGTTGAAATATGTTTTCTTTGTTCTTCTTCAGGAATTCTGTTTGTGATTCTGAGGAAGATGGTGTTTCTTTCTATTTTTGAAGAACTTCCTTCTTTATCTGCATAAATAATCTTGAGTGTGTATTCTTCTTTTCCAAGTGTGAGCGTGTCTTCATCTTTGTAGTTTTTCCATCCTTTTTCTTTTATTTCTGAGAAGGGTTGTTCTTGGAGTTTTTTAGAAGCCCAGTCTTTGAGGCGTCGGATTTGTTTGAATTGTTCTTCTCGTGATAAAAATGAAGGGATGCGAATACAGATACCTTTTTTTCTGATGGATGCGCTGACATTGTTTCTTTTTTCAACAAAAATAAAGACAGGATAGTTTTTTTCATTGATGATAAGTAGTTCTTTGTACATGGATTTTTTCTCCAGTGTGATTATTTGAAGGGGGTGTTGTTTAAGAATTTAAATATTTTCTTTATTTAAGAGCTTTGAATTTTTTTTAGACGAGGTCGGGTCAGAAACCCTTCGCGGACTTTAGTCCGAAGAATTTGAATGACCGAACCGCTCCCAAAGAGGGCGACAGAGTCGTGGTGCAAATCTACTCAAAATGAAGTGGCGACAAAAAGGTTTTGGCGCCGGCTAATTTTTTAAAACAGGGTATAAACCTGTTTTATAAGTGAATA
>JAHFKM010000033.1:4816-8423 GCA_023245385.1 archaeon | reverse complement strand
ATTATTCCCTTCACTTACGACCCTAAACTCTTCAAAGAAAACGACCCGAAACGAGCACTTGAATTACTCGGAATTCCTCACCAAGTTGTCAGCAACGAATACGTCGTCATCGAAGATGAATGGGCAGAAGCATTCAGAGCAAGCCTTGGTTTTCTCAAAAAAGAATTTTCACTCCCTCTTCTTCTCGAAGCACTCACCCAAGAAAAATCATCCCTCGAAATCATCAACTCCCTCTCAGAAGTACTTCTCCGCGACAAATCAGGAACATTCATCGGAACACGCATGGGAAGACCAGAAAAATCAAAAATGAGAAAACTCACAGGATCCCCCCACTCACTTTTCCCAGTCGGCACAGAAGGAGGAAGACTCCGCTCTTTCCAAAGCGCCCTAAAAACTGGAACAGTCACAGGAGACTTCCCCCTTTACTTTTGCGAACACTGCCAACACCAAGAAATTTCCTCAATTTGCATCAGCTGCTCCCAACCAACAAAAAAAAGTTTTCACTGCAAAACTTGCGGAATCGTCACAACAGATTGCGGACACTCACCAGTCCCTTATCACTATAGTTCCTTCGACCTCCAAAAATACTGGGAAATAACCTTACGCAAAATCTCTCTACGCAACCCTCCAGAACTCATCAAAGGCGTACGCGGCCTCTCAAACAAAAACCATCTCCCCGAACCACTTGCCAAAGGAATTCTCCGCGCACTTCACCACGTTCACGTCAACAAAGATGGAACCACCCGTTACGACATGACAGAAATGCCCCTGACACACTTCAAGGCCAAAGAAATCGGAACACCTCTCGAAAAATTAAAAGAACTCGGATACACTCATGACTGTTACGGACAAGAATTACATTCTGAAGAACAAATCCTCGAACTCAAATGCCAAGACCTTGTTCTTCCTTCTTGTCCAGACTCTCAAGACGAAGGAGCAGACCTTGTCCTCTTCAACACCGCAAACTTCCTCGATGACCTTCTCGAAAAATTTTACGAACTCCCTCGCTTCTACAATCTCCAAAAAAAATCAGACATCACAGGACACCTCTTAATCGGATTAAGCCCCCACACCGCAGCAGGAATCGTCTGCCGAGTTATAGGATTTTCCAAAACACAAACCATGCTCGCACATCCTTTATTACATAGTATTATGAGAAGAGATTGTGTTCATCCTGATACAAAAATTTTACTCTTTGATCAAAAAGACAATTTACACTACCCAAAAATTGGAGAAGTTGTTGAAAAACTTATAGCTCATGGAAGTAAAACAAAAAAAATTGATTTAGTCGGAACCATCAGTGTCCTTCCCAAAAAAGAGTATTACACTTATGGTGCTGATCCAAAAACAAAAGCGCTAGTAAAGAAAAAAATAAAATATTTCATTAAAGGACCAAAAAATCCAACTTGGATAAAAATCACTACTGCTACGAATAGAGAACTTCGCATGACTCCAAATCATGATTTTATGTACCTTGATGAATCTAACAACCTTCAGTTTAAAAAAGCTAAAGATATTGCTCTCGGAGATAAAGTCTTGATTATGGATTACTTAAAACCTCTTGAGAATCAGTCTAAAGATCTGGATCTTTTACAAGAACTCTGTGAGAAACTCCCCAAAACTTTTAAGAGTAAATTTAGAGTGGTTGGTGCGGCAACTTATTTTAAAAACTTTGTAAAAAAAATTGGTAAAAAAGAATTACTTCAGTTATTACCTTTGAATAAAACCCACAAAAAAAGTCTTTCTACATGGTACAACTCTGTTCCTCTTAATCACGTTCAGCTTTTAGTCTTAACTGGAAAAATTAGTTACAAAGATATTCCAAAAGCCATATTCTTAAGATACTGGTTCAGTACAAAAAGCTTCCCCCGTTTCCTGAATATTAATTTTTCTTTTTGCAGGCTCCTTGGAATGTATACCTCTGAAGGACATTGTCGTGAAAATAAAACTTCGAGACAAGTAAGTTTTAGAATTTGCAACCCCCAATTAATCAATAAACTTGTTGAACTCATTCAAGAAAATTTTTTGCTTAAACCAGTACTAGAAGAAGATAGAACTAAAATAACTATTTCTTACGCATTGGTTTATGCTCTTTTCAAATATGTTTTAAAAACAGGAGCGGGTGCTAAAACAAAACAAGTACCTTCTCTTCTTTATTCCTTACCTGATGAATTTGTTTTAAATTACCTCTCGGGCTATATTGACGGTGATGCAACAATTAACGTAGATAGTGGATGTATCACTTTTTATTCTTGTAACCGTTCTCTTCTTGATGATTTCGCGCTTCTCCTTTCACGGTTTCATATTATTGCTCGTTATCTCACCTCCAAAGCCCGACTTCCAGGACGAACCGTTCTTCAAAACTATCATAAACTCGGGATAAAACCAAGAAAATTTATTTTACATAATCTCGTTTTCAACGGTTCTGACGGTCAAGTTCTTGCTTCTAAGCTCCATCTTTTCCATCCTGAAAAAATTCTCAAGCTTCAGTCCTTTCTCACATTACACATTAAAACGAGGCTGCTAAAATTTGATCACCATTATTATCCTATTCATTCTCTCGGAGATTCTTTCATTGACTATGTAAAAAAGGTTGATCTTGTAGAAGACAACACCCATTCTTATTGTGTTGAAGTTGAATGGGCGAAAAAGGAAGAAAGAACCGTTGTCTGGGGAGAACAAATTATCAATACTCGATGTGACGGAGACGAAGCTGGAGTGATGTTATTAATGGACGCTTTTTTAAATTTTTCCCGCGAACTATTAAGTGATCACCGCGGAGCAACACAAGACGAACCACTCGTTCTTACTTCCAGCCTGATCCCCTCAGAAGTAGATGATATGGTTTTTGACATGGACGTCGCCTTCAAATACCCACTCTCTTTGTACGAAGCTGCCTTGAATTACAAACCCCCCTCTGAAATAAAAATCGAAACACTCAAATCAAGACTCAAAACACCCGGTCAATATGAGGGCTTTGGATTTACTCACGACACAGATGATTTCAACAACGGCATACGCTGCAGCGGATACAAAACAATTCCAAGCATGGAAGGAAAAGTTCTCGGACAAATGCGCCTCGCAGAAAAACTACGCGCTGTAGACGCCGCCGATGTTGCCCGCCTCGTTATCGAACGCCACTTCATTCGCGACATCAAAGGCAATCTCAAAAAATTCTCCCAACAAGAATTTCGCTGCGTCGACTGCAATAAAAAATACCGAAGACCACCTCTAAAAGGAATCTGTCTCGAATGCAACGGAAAACTACTCCTTACCATCTCTGAAGGATCTGTCATAAAATATTTAGAACCCTGCATTAGCCTCGCTGAAAAATACGAACTACCCGCATATTTAAAACAAACACTAGAATTAACAAAACAACGCATCGACGCTTTCTTCGGAAAAGACAAAGACAAACAAGAAGGACTAGGAAAATGGTTTGGCTAAGATAGCTTTAAATAAATTTCGATCTTTTCAATTGCTTATGACAACTGAAGTCTCAGCTCAAGGTTTTGAAAGGAAATATCTCCTCACATCGTCTGCCTCAACTTATGGTTATGCTTTGGAAGCTCTTCGCAATGAGTGCGCTGCTGATCGTTTTTCCGTT
>JAHFKM010000033.1:0-4806 GCA_023245385.1 archaeon | reverse complement strand
TTAGCTGAAAATGCTAAGGCTCTTGTAAATCAATATGAATCTACTCAAGATCCTGAAGAACGTACGTCTATTTTAAATTCTTGGAGGACTACATGTACAGGGATTGCGTACAAAGCAAGAACTACTAAATTTAAAATAATTCCTGTATGTAAAGAACTTATTACGCTTGACCAAAACTTTAACAAACCCTATTTGCCTATCCCTTATAATTCCTTTCCAACAGATGAACTTGATTCGTCTCAAGGAATCTACGACCGAGGCTTGACACCAGAAGAATTTTCTGCATCGGAATTCTGGAAACAGGGAATACCTGACCCTCCTGTAAGAACAAGTTTTGAAAGAATTGTTTACACTGAAAGAAAAGGGAAACCTTCGTTAGGCATTTTTATTCGATCGAATACTTCACAAGATGAGTTGAATGTGTTGTTTGTGAACAGTCTGTATAATGACTCCGCTCCCAACGGCAGTGGTAATCTCAATTATCCTAGCCGTTTCGTCCGAGTAGTCCAAGACGCCGAAGGCACAGCCGGCAAAAAAACTGCTCCACAAGAACTTAGTTCCCCAAACCCTTCTTTAGAAGAGTATCTCTTATGTAGTCTAGCGAGAGCCTATATTAGAAACATAGAAAAATAAACAGACGTTCTCACTAAAACCTAAAACCTCCCAAGAACAAAACAGCAACCATAGACCAGATTAAGCCCACAGGCCTAATCCCTCAATCCCAATTTGGAGATACTGTAGAAACTCGCTTACAAACCCCCTTAGAAAATCCTATCCAACAAGCATTGAATCAAGGAACGCCTTTTGAACACAATGGACTACTTTATATCCCCACTCCAAAATCCAACTTAGACTCTTTCTACCCTAAAAAATAAAAAATAACAGGAATAATCAACGAACACATCAAATGACTCCTATTCACTCTCCCTAAAACCGGAATAAAACCAAGAAACACACCAACTCCCAACACAAGAAGCCCAACAAATCCAGAAACCACAACTGTCAAAAAAATAATACACGCAATCACACTATATGAAATTTTCCTGTAATTTATTCTTTCTCTCAATTTAGAAAAAACTTTACTAATCTTCAACGCTAAAAACGTAGAAAAAAAACAATTAATCAACACCCCCGCTAATAAAATTAACAAAACATTTCTATCAACAATCAAAAGCTCACCAATAGCAACAACAGCCCCATTCCTCGCCTTCCTAATCGCAAGCAAAGCAATCAAACTCAACACCATCGCAGAAGCATTCACCAAACCATTCAAAAATAAAATCTCCCTCACCTTTGTTCTTTTTGAAAACGCAGAAGCAAGCATTGTCGTATGAGAACTACTCAACCCAGGAAGAAAAGAAGTCACACAAGAACTCAACACTCCCCTTATACCCACCCAAACTAAATTCCCTTCAACAATAAAATTTTTTGGAAAAAATTGTTTTTTCGTTTTCCCTTCCTCTCTCAAACCTAAAATAATTCCACTCAAACCAAACATTCCAGAAAACATCGGCAACAAAGGCTCCTGCACCACTTTACTATTCAAAACTATCAAACCAAAAACTCCAGCAAGAAGACAAGTTAACAACGCAGTTACCCTTTCCCTCTCTCTCAACACCAAAATGAAAAGAATCACAATCAAGATAAAAGGAATATACACCTCTACCAGAGGATAAATCACTCTTACCACATAAAATAAAGGAAAAGCAAGAAAACAAGTTCCAACTAGACCCACTAAGGTTCCAAACACAGAAAAAAATATCGCTTCATGACCTAAACCCTTATGAAACAACCTATGCGCAGGCAACAACCCCTCAGCAGTATCAGCACTCGGCGCAGCAAGATACGTTGAAGGAATAAAATCCAAAAAATTATGAGTAATAGCCATAGAAACAATAAACAAAGCAGCATACAAAGGAGAAACCAACTGCAAAATACTCCCTGAAAAAGAAACAAGCACCGCCGCCACAAGATTAATATGAACCCCAGGAACAAGACCAGTGATTATTCCAATTCCTACTCCGACAAGAATAGCAAACAATTCAACAATCATTACACCACCCTCTAAAATCCAATTTAAAAACTCTTACTAGAGAAAACCGGAAAAATCACGAAATGCTCTAAAAATTCTCTTTAAGAAAAGAAACCATCATCACATTCTCAGCAGCTTCAAAACAAGACAAAGCAGCTTTTACATCAGGAACTTTCAAAAACTCTTCACCAGTTTTATTCAATCCCCCTTTTTCTTTAGCAGCATTAAACGCAAAAAAAGCAACACCCAAATTTTTATTTTTCAAACAATCCCTTCCAAGATCCAAAAGCTTTTCCCTATTCCCAGTCATACTAAATATCTTCGCAGCTTCAAGATAAAAATTTCTTTCTCTTAAATCCTCAGCAGAATCATCAAAATTCTTTCTTTGATCAGAAGGCAAATTACTCAAATCAACAGGAGCATTCTCCAACAATGCCTGCACAACAAGATCGTAGCCCATAAAACTTAAACATATACTCTTTCAGTCAAATTCTTCTCAGAGAAATTCTCTTTAATAAACTGTACCATCATCTCATTCCCAGCAACCTCAAAAGATTTTAAAGCATTAGCCAATAATCCCATCTTCATAAACTCATCACCAACCCTATTCAACTTATCCTTCTCCTGCCCCATCGCATACGCCTTATGCGCATACATATAATTCTTCTCAACATAACACTTATCCCCCAACGCATTCAACTTCGTTTTATTATCCAAAGCAGCATACACCTCAATCGCAAAATCAATCTTTCCTTTCTCTAAACAATAATCACCAACCTTATTCAAACGATCCTGATCCCCAATAATTTTATACGCAGCAATAGCCTCAGTAATATGACCATTTTCCAAACACTTATCACCCACCTTTGTCAAACGATCCTGATCCCCAGCTAATTTGTATGCTTCAATCGCGTGAGAAAACAAACCAACCTTCACATGATCATCACCTACTTCAATCAGACGTTTTTTATTTCCCGTCATCATAAACACTTTAATCGCATCAACAACCTGATTCCTCTTAATATACTCCTCAGCAGCAGCATTCAACAATTCATTCTTCTTCTCTTCACTAAACATCGAAAGATTCGCATTCTCCAACCCCTTTTTCATCAAAGCAGGAATAATCTTAGAAAACGAATTCGTATCAGAAACAGCATTATGTTCCTCAACAAGCCTCGACGCAGATTTTGTTAAATGATCCATTCCCCCTCTAAAACCCACCCTAACTTATATATTTATCTCTTTTCACAACTAACGTTTCCAGTATATCAATCTCCTCTCTCTAAACTTTTCATTGTACTCACAATTAACTCCAACTTTCCCTTATACTGCTGCACCCTCCCCTCAACCTCAAGAAAATCACCCTTCTTTACCTTCTCTTTCGCCCTAAACAAAACAAGATCCAAAACACCAGTCCCATCAGAAACTTCTAAAAACATATTTTCTTTCACTAAAGAAACTTTTGTTACACTTACCTTTATCACTCTCTCCTTACCAAGGTCATTCACACTAATTTCTCCCACCTTTGTCAACTTTGGAATATACCACTGTTCTAAACCAAACAACAATAACAACCCTCCTATTGTCACAACAAAACTTAGTTTCAATAAAATCCCCTCATCCATACAATCTCTTTCACAATCACTCTTTATTAAAACTCCTGAGAAAAAACCGTAAAAATCACGAAAAAAAATTATTTTTTTGCTTGAACCATATTTCCAAAAAACTTATAACCCCGCTGAGATTATTAAAAATTCTTATGATAACAAATCCCACAACCCCTTCTGAACTCGCTGAACTTATACAACGATTCTCTACATTCCACACGCGCGATGAATTAAACACTCTTTTTCTAGAAATTTTAGAATCAAACGCTCGTCAAGAACTCCAAGACGCCTTAGCAAAAGATCGTGCAAAACTCAAATCTGTAAACCCTGATATTGCTGGTCTCCTCCTCGAACTTTATTGCCGTATGGACGTTCCAGGAATTGAAGAAGATATGGTCTACTGGCTAGGACAACCTTATGAAGAACCAGCTACAGTCGCAGCAGCATTCGCGCGCCAAATTATAAAAACAGAACCTGCTCTCACACATATGCGCCAGGCCCTCAGAGAATCGCTCACTCGAACAACTACAAATCGCACGCTTCTTATCGAAACCACAAGTTCCTTCGCCTCCTTTGCTGATGAAAAAGATCTCGACTTTCTTCTTACCCAACTACCTACTCTAGACGACTACGCAACTTCGTTCGCTTATAGTGCTCTGACTCATCGCGCGACCAAGACGAACAACTCAGATTTTCTTGGCGTATCTTTCCCAGCTTACTATACTTATGGTCTGGACTTTGTCCGTAAACAAATCTCCAACGATGTCCCTCTCGTTTCTCAAAAAAACGCACGAATTTTACCTGTTCTTGAATTTATGGTCGGAGTGGCACCAGAACGCGCATTCGATGATATGACCTCGCTCCTTTTCACTGCTCTCGAACGTCAAGAACAACGAATAGGTGCTTTGATTCTGATTTCCCTACAATCCCTTCAACAACAAGGATATGATATCCACGCTAAACTTCAGTCTCAACAAATTACAAAGAAGGACTCCAAACTATTCAATCAAATGATGCAGTACCTGCACTCCGAGGAACCACTATAAATTTTTATTCCCGTGTGGGTTTAATACCCCGCAGCTCTGCTGCGGTTCGTAAAATTAATCTATAAGTCCACGCGCGTTCTTTGAAGTGGAAGTAAGGCATGCATCTCATTGTACGTATCGA
>JAHFKM010000032.1 GCA_023245385.1 archaeon | reverse complement strand
GAGATTGAAAAGTGTGCTTCTACCGTCTTGAAAGCAAGTAACGAGAAAGGGAGTGTGTATGTTGTTAAAGGTGAGGAGATCAAGACGAGTGAAGGGCATCTTCTTGCGTGGGGGATTGAGCATGCTGTTCCAAATGCGTTGAGTATTGAGGATTCTCTCCGTGATGTGTATGCGCAGAAGGGTGTTCCCGTGTTTGCACATCTTTTGACGAGAAGTTTTCATGGGTGCGGAAGAGGGGTGTTTGAAATGATGCGGAGGAAGTTCCCGAGTTACCCCTTAGGAGTCGAGCAGAATGGGCAGATACCGAGGGGAAATGCGACGAATGAGCGTGTGAAGGCGTTGGCTGAGGAGTATGGCGTGACGTGTTTTGGAACGTCCGACATTCATGGTGCGTATCTGCATGAGCATAAGAAGGTGGGTTTGCGATTGCATTCGAGTATTCCTGCTGTTGATCCGCGCTACATAAGGGAGCATTTGCAGGATCTTATCTTGACCCAGCCTGAATCTGTGGAGGTACATGGTGATCAAAATGCGCTTTTTGAGACTGTTCTGTGGAATATTGATTCTGTGCAGAAGAATGGGTGGGGAAAGGTGAAAGATCTTTGGGATGGGTATCAACTTGCGAGAAGCTCGAGTAAGGAGTAAAGCAGTGCTCTTGCGAAAAATACTTTTTTAAAAATTTGAATTGTAAACGCTTACACGCTTCTAAGAAAAGTTTTATATACGAGTTACCACATTTGTATACGAATGTCTGATACCCTATCTGTGAGAATTCCCCAAGAAGATCTTGTTGAGATAGAGAGTATTTCAAAATTAGAAAAAAAGAATAAGTCGAGCGTGTTAAGGGATGTTTTGATCTTAGGAATTACCGAGAAGAAGTTAGAGATTGCTCTTAAGAAATTTACAAATAAAGAAGTGACTGTCGCAAAAGCTGCAGAAATTGCAGGAGTTCCTTTAACGATTTTTATGGATGTTTTATCTGAAAGAAAAATAAGCTTCCATTATGGTTTGAAAGAGTTGGAGGAAGATTTTGAGGGTTTACTTTGATAACAAACGCTTCTCCACTAATAGTTAATGCGAAGTTAGAAATTCTGAAAGAAGTTTCAAAATTGTATCCGATTCTAGAAATAACTGAATGGGTCTATCAAGAAGCAGTGCTAAATGGTCTTGAAAGTGAAAGACAAGACGCGGTCATGATCGAAACTTTGTATAAAAAGGGATGCATAAAAATTATAAAGCTCAATAAGAAACATCAAGATCTCGCAGAACATATTCAAGAGAATTATAAGCTGGATCGGGGTGAAGCAGAAACGATTGCTCTTGCTCTTCAAAAAGATGTCAAAGAGATTTTAATGGACGAGGCTATAGGGAGAAGAGTGGCTATATTTTTTAATCTAAGACCTAAAGGAAGTTTGAGGGTATTATTGGAGCTTTACAAAAAAAAGTATCTTGATGAAGAACAGTTAAAAAATAAGGTCAACGAGCTGATAGGATCTCAGTTTAGATTAGACGCGCAAGTATTGGCACATTTCTGGGACTTGTTTGAAAGAATAAAAAAATAAGGAACGCTCAAGGAGTTCAGCGCTTGAGTTTTCGAAGAAGTATTTTTTCAAGAGGTTTGAGATGATGCAGAAAGAGTTACTGTTCATCTTTGTGGTAGAGATCAAGAAAAAGGATTTTATTTTCTTCTTTAAGGTAAGCGTAAGATAATCGAAAAGATCCAGTATAAACTTCTCTTGTGCCTTTTCTAGTATATCGCATAGGTTTTCCTATTTCTGGGTTTTCAATGATCTTTTTAATTTGTTTTTTTATTTTTTCCTTGTCATCATTATTTCTTATTTTAGCGATTAATGAGAGAAAATGTGGTGAGTGATCAATCGTTAGCATTGTTCAAGTTTTTTTAAAAAGTCGTCTACTGGTAAAGATTTGAATTCTCCGTGTTCATAACTTTTCCAAGATTCTTCAGTTTTTCTTGCAAAGTCTAAGTCTTCTTGAATATTTTCATCAAAATCTTCAACGCTTTTAAGAATGAGCTGTTTTCCTGCTTTGATGACGACAAACTTTTCTCCGTCGTGAAAGCCTTTTCTCATTTCAATAGGAATAACAATTTGTCCTTTAGAGCTCATTGTTGTTATTTCAAGTTCAGCCATAATATCTTCAAGTAAGACAGATCTTACTCCTATTTAAATCTTGCTAACATTATTTTTTTGTCTTTGTTTCTTTGTTCTGGTAGAACGTAATCTTCTGGATCCAACTGCATTCCCAAGGAAATGGTCGAGAAATATCATTTCAAAGAGAATGAAGAGGTAGTTTTAATTCCGGATAAGGATGGGATAAAACTTGTTCCTGCTTAAGTTAGGTGGGCGCTTTATTTTTGAAATAGAAAGTGGTGCGGGGAACAGGATTCGAACCTGCGAAGGCACTAAGCCAATAGCTTACTACACCAATAGCTCTTGAGGCTATTCCATTTGGCCACTCTGGAATCCCCGCATGATAGTAGAAGGGAGTTGGATTGAGTTATATAAAATTTGCTTTCTACTCAGAGACAGATTTTTTAAAAGAGCCTTGACGTTCATTTCCTTTAAGGTCACGGATGTCTTCGTTAAGCTTTCCTTTGTCTGTTAGTGAAAGTTTGTTTCCTTTAAGCGTGGAAAGTCTTTGAGTGTAGCTCGCTGCTGCTTCAACATTGATTCCGTATTCTTGGAGTTCAGAATAGTTTGCATAGCCTGCGTAAGGAAAGAAGAAGACGGGATTTACATGAGCACCGTCTACGCGAATTTGAAAGTGATTATGTGCTTTCAGTTTGCACACTGAAGAACCTGGATTGTAGAGTCCTTTTTTTCCTGCGATTCCTATGCAGTCGATTCTTCCGAGAGCCTGGCCTTTGTGTATGTGATCCCCTATGTGAAGATAAGCAATTGCTCCGAGATGAAGGTAGTAGGTAAAGAAGTGATGTCCATTAACAGTTCCATGATCTAACACTACTAAGTTTCCATGATCTGTTTTGCTTTTGTGAGGAACGTTTCTTCCTAATTCTGCTACGTTTCCATCAGCGAAAGCGACTATTGTTTTTCCAAAACCGTAGATGTCAACTCCCTTGTGATGTTGTGCGGTACTTCCCCTGTCTGACCCGAATTCGTAGTAGGATTGTCCGAGTGCAAATGCATCTTCTCGTGCTCGCTCTGTTGCATCTGGAACGGGAAAGGTGTAATCTTTGAAAGCGTGGACAAGCTTGAGGAGTGTTGTTCTTTTTTCTGAATCTTGGAGTGTTGAAAAGGGACGAAACGGTGTTTGTTGTTCTATCTTTTTTTGTGCGGGTGCTGTCTGTGCTTTTTCTGAGCAGGAAAAGGAAAGGCTGAGCAATGCAGTGAGTGTTGTGCGAGTAATGGGGTTCATAGGGTTCAGGGTTGTAAAAATATTTTTAAAGGTATCTTTTTTTTCCAAAAGTTTTAAGTAGAAAGAAAAGATAAATTGGGAGTATGCATCAGGTCATTATTGAATTAGATAATGTGTGGAAGATCTACAAAATTGGAGAGCAAAGAATCGAAGCGCTGAGAGGAATTAATTTAAAAATTTATCAAAATGAACTTGTCGCGATTATGGGTCCGTCAGGTTCTGGAAAATCCACCTTACTCTACTCTGTTGGTGCCTTGGATATTCCGACGAAGGGTGCGATTTATTTGAAAGGAAAGAATATTAGTCACATGTCTGAATCGACACTGGCGCAAGTTCGTGGTCAGACGATCGGATTTGTTTTTCAAAGTTTTAATCTTATTCCGAGCTTAACAGCGTTGGAGAATGTGATGCTCCCGATGACCTTTCAAGGAAAGAATAGGGACGAGCGAAAACGCAGAGCGACTGAATTGTTAAAGGTTGTTGGGCTTTCAGAGAGAATGTACAACAGGCCGAATCAGCTAAGTGGTGGTCAGCAACAGCGAGTGGCGATTGCAAGAGCCTTGGGAAATGATCCGGAAGTTATCCTGGCAGACGAGCCGACGGGAAACTTGGATTCTACTACGGGAAAAGCAATTATGGAAATGTTGGAGAATTTGCATAAAGATTATGGAAAGACTTTAATACTTGTCACCCACGATCC
The DNA here is from genome assembly GCA_023245385.1 of archaeon. Classification (GTDB taxonomy): domain Archaea; phylum Nanobdellota; class Nanobdellia; order SCGC-AAA011-G17; family GW2011-AR18; genus JAHFKM01. The sequence goes on along the minus strand of JAHFKM010000032.1, from coordinate 4,672 downwards.
GAATATTGCGAAGTATGCGAAGAGAAAGGTTGGGATTCTTGATGGGAAAATCAAGCATGACGGATCATTAGAGAAAGAGGTGCTTTGGAAAAAATGAAAAACAAAATCTTCTTCTGGCTTGTAATTTTTTTAACGCTCGTTTCTTTGGTACAAGCACGTGAGACAATATTTTCCTTGTCTGATGAGTTCAGAATAGACTTAGTGAGAATTACTCCGTCTCCTCTGACGCCCGGAGAGTCTGCTGATCTCGTTTTGGAAGTACAGAATTTAAAAGATCAGGCGATCACGAACAGTTATTTTGAATTAACACCAGAGTATCCTATTTCTATTTTAACGCCGAGAATTAGTTTTCCGGTTATTGATCCGCGCGAAACGAAAGAGTTGCATTTTAAAATTGCGGCTGATTCTGCGGCGCAGGCGGGAAGTTTCAAGACGACCTTGGTGTATAATGTTGCAAGCCTAGACTTAAGTGCATCAGCACCGATTAATGTGACGGTGACAAAATCAAAAACGCTTATTACCACGCAGGTTCAGACTGAGCCTGAACGTGTTGCTCCGGGAAGTTCGATGAAGATTCGTCTCACCCTGAAGAACACAGCAGATTCTACGTTGAAGGATATTTCGGTGCGGATTGATTTTTTGAATGGTTCAGTGCCTTTGGCACCTCTTGATTCAAGTTCCGAAAGAATAATTAAGCATTTAGGTGTGGGGGAGGAAGCGGAAGTGGAGTTTAACAGTATTGCTTCTCCTAATGCAAAACTCGATGTCTATCGCGTGCCTATAGCGATTCGGTTTCATGATGAACTCGGAAAGCAATTTATAAGCAATGATATTATTGGAATTGCAGTTGACACGCCTCCTCAATATCAGTTAAATCTCGAACAACGAGAAGTATTTACAAAGGGAGACAAAGGAAAGGTTTCGGTGACGCTCTCGAACACAGGTGTTTCAGAAATGAAATTTATTACGCTGAGTATTTTAGAGGGGGATGGGTACAGTGTTCTTTCTAAAAATACTGCATATATTGGGAATTTGGAAAGCGATGATTTTGAAACTGCGGACTTTGATGTTTTTGTAGATCAGGAAGATGGTGTTGTCCCGCTTACGTTTTTAATTCAGTATAAGGATGTGTATAGTAAGGAGTATGGTGCTAAGCTTACGATTCCTTTGAAATTGTATACTGAAGAGCAAGCGAAAACTTTTGGTTTGAAACAGAATTCGAATGGTTCTTATTTTGCTATCGGAGCGATCGTGCTAATTATCTTCGGAGTAATTATTTATAGAAAGAAAAAGAAGATGTCAATCTTATAATCATGGCAATAAGCGATCATTTTAGTCTGGCAGTGAATGGGATAAGGAAGAGAAGTCTGCGGAGTTGGCTGACGATCATCGGGATTTTTATTGGTATTGCTTCGTTGGTTTCTCTTGTCTCGCTTGGTCAGGGTTTACAGACATCTGTTCAAGAGCAATTTGTAAAGTTGGGAGCGAATAAGGTTTTTATCTCGCCTGGAGGTTTTGGTCCCCCTGGTGCCTTTGTTGGAAAGCTGACCGCGCACGATCTTGCTGTTGTGAAGAGGGTGAGTGGTGTTGAAGTTGCAAGTCCGTTGACTGCTTCTTTTGTTTCTTTAAAATTTAAGAATCGTGTTACTTCAGTACAGGTTCAGGGTTTGAGTTTGCATGGGAAAGAAAGAGACGTGGCGTTCGAAGCAAATAATCTTGAGATCGAGAATGGACGAGCGATCAAGAGTAATGATAAGAAGAAGGTTATGGTCGGTTATAGTTTAGCGCATGACACGGGCTTGTTTAATGATAAACTTGTTCGTGTGGGTGATACCGTTGCGATTGAGGGTCGTAATTTTGATGTTGTTGGGATTATTAAGAAGTTGGGGAATCCTTTGGAAGATAGGCATGTGTATGTTCCGCTTGATGATGCTTTTGAAATTACGGGTCAGAAAGATCGGTATGATTTTATTTTTGTCCAGGTTTCAGAGGGGGAACAACCTGCTGTTGTTGCTGAGAATATTAAAACTGCTATGCGTCGTGATCGTGGGTTAAAAAAGGGTGAGGAGAATTTTGGAGTGCAGACGTTTGAAAGTATTTCGAACACCTTCGATACGATTTTTTTAATTGTTCAGGCAGTCATCTTTGGAATTGCGGGGATTTCGCTGGTCGTTGGTGGGATAGGGATCATGAATACAATGTATACAGCGGTCGTGGAGCGAACGAAAGAGATTGGTATCATGAAAGCGGTAGGCGCGCAAAATAGGGATGTGCTTTTGATTTTTCTTTTTGAATCCGGGCTTTTGGGGACGGCGGGTGGTGCTCTTGGTGTGGTGGTGGGGATGAGTTTTACAAAGATTATTGAGATTATTGCAAGAACAGTATTGGGTTCTACACTGATTCGTGCGGTATTCCCGACCTATTTGATTGTTGGTGCTTTGTTATTTTCTTTTATGGTAGGTGCAGTTTCAGGAGTCTTTCCAGCCTTAAGAGCTTCGAAACTCAAGCCTGTTGATGCGCTGAGGTATGAATGAAAGTCTTACTTTTTTTATCCCGCTTTGAGTTAAACAAAGAGAAGGTAAAAGAAAAAATAAACCTGGTTGGAAAGAAGATCATCTTTACAGAAGTTAAAGAAGGTTTTGAAGTCGAAGCGGATGTTTTAGATCTTGAAAAACTAATGCTCTTGCAAGAAATAGAAAGAGGAGTAATTTTAAAAACAGCCTGGAAAGAATTAAACTTTAGTCAATTGAAAAAAGATGCTTTGGAACTTATGAACAGTCTGAAAAAAACGTATAAGATTCATGTTAAGTTTCATGACAAAATACCGATCTCTGCTTCTTCTTTGTACAAACATATTAATCCTTATTTGAAGCATGAAGGTTTTCAACCGAGTGAGGAATCTTGGGAGTCTTTGTTATACTTAGAAATAAAAAAGGAAAATAATAAAAGGATGTATCGCTTCGGGGTAAGTGAACGGAGTTTGTGGGAGAAAGCAAATCCGACAAGTGTCACGATGAATTTTACAATTATTTTAGAGAACCCTTCACTGAAAGAAGAAGTGTCTGATTTCTTAAGACTCTGCTGGATTTTCAAATTGCCCCTGGTGATCGTAACTAAAAATAAAGAGTTCGGAAAATTATTAAAAAAGGCAAAGGAAGAAACAAAAGGAATTGAATATGAAAAGTTCAGGTTAACTGTGACAGAAAAGATACCTACCGGGTTGAATGTTGGCTTTTCAAAGCACGCGTTAAAAAATGAAAAAGATTTGAAAGAGTTCTTCATAAAAAGTGAAAAGATTAACTTAATTTTTGGTGATGATAAATTTGGTTTAACACAAGAAACGAGAGACAGCTTACATGAATGTTTTAGATTAACACCTGAAGTAAAAAAACCATTAAGAGCAAGTCACGCATTATCCTATATCCTGGGATTTTATACTGCTGAGCAAATTTAGTCAATTCTTTTCAATTAATTTTTTTTAACAGAGCTGTTTTTTTAACAAAAATAATTTCTACTCTAAAAAGCTGATTATTTTTATCGAGATCTAAAATAATTTCTTTGTTAAGTAATCGGTTATGATAAAATTTTAATTTTTTAAATTAAATATAAGCTGCTTTTGAATTATACGTTATTCTTATTGTTTCTTCACAATATCTAATTTTAAGTTGAGTTCTTTCAAAAACGCATCAGTCCAGTCTTGAGGAGAATCATCCATAGGACATTCAGCAGCTTTATTTTTTGGAAAGGCCATAACCTCGCGAATATCATTGTACCCTGACATTAAAGCAACTAACCTATCAAATCCCAACGCAATACCTCCATGAGGAGGAGCTCCAAAACGAAAAGCCTCGAGCAAAAAATCAAATCTTTTTTCAGCCTCTTCATAACTAATACCAATAACTTTTAACACTTCAGTCTGAATATCTTTTCTGTGAATTCTAATAGAACCACCGCCAATCTCAACACCATTCAAAACAATATCATACAATTTACCAAGCACTTTTTCAGAATCTTTCCCTAAATATTTAAAACAATCCTCTTTTGGCATTGAAAAAATATGATGCCTCGCTTGCCACTTATTTTCTTCAGGTGACCATTCAAATAAAGGAAAGTCAGTTACCCAACAAAACTTTAACACCTCTTTTTTTATCAGATTGAGTTTTTCTCCGATATGAAGACGTAGTTGTCCTAATCCTGTAACAGCCTTTTCAAAATCTTCTGCTGCGAAAAGTAAGAGATCATTTTCTTCAGCATCAACTGCCTGCACAAGATCTTTCTGTACTTCTCCTGAAAAATATTTAACAATAGAACTCTCTAAGCTTAAGTTTTTCCCAACTTTTATCCACGCTACACCTGGAAGATGATGCGTTTTTCCTAGTTCAATTAATTCTTCAATGTCTTTTCTTGAAAAGGTTCCAGCATTTTTTGCGTTTAAGCAGTAGATCACCTTTCCTTTCTCAAGAGCAGTTTTAAAAATAGAAAAATCAGAACGTTTCATAATCTCAGTAACAGGCGTAAGTTCTAATCCAAAACGCAAGTCAGGTTTATCAGAACCATATCTACTCATCGCTTCATGAAAAGTAAGCCTTTGAAAAGGTATTTGAATTTCTTTGTTGGTTCCTTTTTTAAAAACACGCTTCAACATCTCTTCAACAAGCTGGTAGATATCCTC
>JAHFKM010000031.1:1824-8868 GCA_023245385.1 archaeon | reverse complement strand
TGTTTATGAGGAGTTGGTCAAATTCTTAGGCGGTGAGGGTCATAAAGTTGAGATTACAAAAAAGCCTTTTAAAATTATGTTAGTTGGTCTTCTAGGTAGCGGAAAGACAACAACCACAGCGAAACTTGCGAAGTATTTTATGAAGAGAGGTCACAAGGTCGCTCTTTTAGGTTTAGATATCTATCGTCCTGCAGCGATGGAACAACTCGAACAGTTGTCCAAGCAGATTAACGTTGCCTGTTTTACAGAGAAAAAAGAAAAAGATCCTATAAAAATCTACAAGAGTCGAGAACATGACCTTGAAGAATACGATGTTGTGTTAATTGATACTGCTGGAAGACACGCGCTTGACAAGGATTTAATTCAAGAAGTAGAAAATTTAAATAAACTTATACACCCTGATGAACGATTCCTCGTTATTTCCGCAGATATCGGTCAGACCGCACAAAAACAAGCAGAACAATTTCACACTTCCTGCAAAATTACTGGAGTAATCGCCACTAAAATGGATGGCACTGCGAAAGCGGGTGGTGCCTTGACAGCCTGTGCAGCAGCGAATGCTCCAATGGTATTTATGGGTGTTGGAGAAAAAATTGACGATCTTGAGTCGTTTAGTCCTAAGAGTTTTGTTTCAAGACTTTTAGGAATGGGCGATATAGAATTATTATTAGAAAAAGCGAAAGAAGTAATGACTGAGGAACATGCGGAAGATATGAGTAAGAAGTTCTTGAAAGGAGATTTCAATTTTATTGATTTGTATGAGCAAATGTCTTCAATGTCTAAAATGGGATCATTAAGTAAACTTGTGGAGTTAATTCCAGGCATGGGAAATATGAAAATTCCGAAAGAGATGCTGGATGTGCAGGAAGAAAAATTAAAGAAATGGAAGTTTATTCTACAATCGTGTACAAAAAAAGAACTGGAAGACCCAGACTTATTAGACGGAAACAGAGTTGAAAGAATCGCGAAAGGTTCAGGAACAACTGTCCAAGAAGTAAGAGAATTATTAAAACAATACAGACAAAGTAAAAAAATGATGAAAATGATGAAAGGTAAAAATCCAGAAAAAATGATGAAAAAATTTTCTGGGAAGATTCCGGGATTAAGATAATATCTTCAAAAACGAAGAAGGATAAAGTTCTTTCCATTCATTTCCTTCTGATAAAGTAAGTGTTAAATAATCTCGAGCTCTTGAAATAGCAACATAAAAAAGCCTGAGTTCGCTATCTCTAACAAGTGTAGTAAGTTCATCACGATAATAAGGGAGTATTCCTTCGTTACACGCAGCCACGTAGACATGATTCCATTCAAGCCCCTTCGCACTATGAATAGTACTAAGTGTAACTTTATCTTTGTCTTTTTCTCTCTTTTCTAAATCTAATAAACTATCTAAAAATTCTTGAACACCCCCTTGAGAAAAATCATGACCCTCAAAAAGCTCAACAAGAACCTGCAAATTTTTGATTTTCTCATTCGCTTTGTTTGTATCCCTTTTATACTTATACAAAAGATATTCTTTATACCTAAAAATTTCAAAAAAAAGAGTTATCGGATTCTTTGTAGTATTTTCTAAAGCTTTCTTTAAGCTGAAAATTCTGTCTCGAATATGGAGGTTCAAAGCGAGTTCTTTGGAAGTAATTATTTCAAAAGGGCTGTAATCATTTTTCTTTGCAAGTTCTTGAATTTTTTTAATTTTAACAGCTCCTAGCCCTTCAATTAAAGAAACAACACGTTCAAAATCAAGTAAGGAAGAAGAATTTGCTTTAAGTTTTAAAAAAGAAAGCAAGTCTTTGACCTCTTCCCTTTCGAAAAAGTTTCTTGATTTTGAAAGATGGCAAGGTATTTTATTTTTTAAAAACTCTCTTTCAATAATTTTCCCCAAAGCGTTTGTTCTAAAAAGAATAGCGATCTTATCTTTCTCAACATTTTTCCTAAGCAAACGCTTGATTTCTTGAGTGAGGTAACATGTCTCTTCTTCAAAATCAGAAAATGACTCAATACTAATCCCACTTCCCTTTTCTCTAGTACAGACTAATTGTTTTTGAATCTTAGAAGTCATCGCTTCAATAGTATTATTAACCCCTTCAATTATTTTTTCTGTCGAACGGTAATTTTCCTTTAAAACAATCGTATTATAATGTTCATTGAATTTAAAAACCAAATCATTCGAAGAACCACGCCACTCATAAATATTCTGACAGTCATCACCAATTAAACAAAGATTGTCACGTTGTAAAAGATTCAGAATACTCATCTGCACATAATTAAGATCCTGCGCCTCATCAACCATAATATACTTAAAATTATTAGAATAATACTCCCTTAGCTTTGGATAATTATTAAGAAGTTTATACATCAAGAGCAAAATATCATCCAAGTCAAGCAAATTATTCTTCTTAAGATGAGCATCATACTTTGTATACAATAAAGGAACAAGATTCTTAAGTTTAACATCAATATACACCAACGTATCATCAAGAAGAAACTCTTTAATCCCTGTCTGTTCTTCAAGTCTGAGCGTTGGATCCAAAGTTTCCGGAAGAATTCCACGATTTTTGAACTTAGTAATATTCATAAGAAAATAATGAACATGATCCGCTTTTGGATCAATATTCTGTTCTTTTAATAAATTTTTTATAATTTTTGTTTTGTCATCATCATCGACTAAAGTAAAATTCTTTTTATAACCAACTATTTCCGCGTGTGATCTAAGTATTTTTAAAAAAAGTGAATGCATCGTTCCAATATACGGAGAAATCTTATCAGTTCTACTTTGTATCTTACTAACCATATCCTTCGCAGCTTTATTGGTGAACGTAGTCATCATAATCTGATGGGCTGAGCAATGATTGTTATCAACTAAGTTTAAGTAGCGTTCGACAATAGTTGTCGTTTTCCCTGTTCCCGCGCTCGCTAGGATAAGCAAATTTCCTTTAAGTATGTTCACTGCTTTTTCTTGAGCTTCATTAAGAGTCGGCATTTTTTGAAAGAAAGAACAGTTGTTTATTAATTTACAGGTTTAAGAAAGTTTTATATCCCTCTCAAACTAATTAAACCAATGAAAACATTAATCGCTCAAGGCGCAGAAGCGAAATTGTTCAAAACAGGAACTATTATTCTAAAAGAACGTGTTCCAAAATCTTACCGCTTAAAAGAAATTGATAAGAAATTAAGAATCCAAAGAACAAGAAGCGAAGCGAAGATCTTAGCAAAGGCAGCGAAAGTAATCAATGTTCCAAAAGTAATAAATGCAGATGAGACCTCTGGAAAAATTGAGATGAAATTCATTGAAGGGAAAAAAATTGCGGACTGCTTAAATTTTTTAGAGCGCAGAGAACGTCTTACTATTTGCAAACAAATTGGAAAAGAAACAGCACAGTTACACAATGCAGAAATTATTCACGGAGACCTAACAACTTCAAATATGATCTTAAATAAGAACAACATCTTCTTTATCGACTTCGGTTTAAGTTTTATTCATACCCATCCAGAACACAAAGCTGTTGATTTACATTTGTTAAAACAAGCGTTAGAAAGTAAACACTGGAAACATTTTGAATCTTCTTTCGAAGCTGTCTTAGAAGGCTACAAAGAAAAAGTAAAGAATGCTGAAAAAATTCTCTCCCGCTTTGAAATAGTTGAGTCACGTGGAAGATATAAAAGAAAAGGAAGTTAAATTTCTATACACCCTCAATCCTAAAAAAGATTAAAATTGTGACATTCTTATTTTTCTCTTCTTCAAAATTATGTACCTCGTAGTTTTTCCAGTTTTAGTAACTTAACTCCTGTTCACTTCTAGGAGTCACTCCCCATGTAATTTTCTAAAACGGAAGTTTTTAAAAGAAGATACTTATTCTTAACTCCATTGAACCTTGGTTATAGCCCCGTCGAGAAGCACTTTGTTTGAGTGTTTCGCGGAATCTAGTGGCCAAGGATAAACCTGTCAAACAGGTTCCTTAAAGTGGCCTTTGGTAGGCAGCATTGCTTTCCTAAAGAAAGCCATTGACCGCAGTTCGAATCTGCGCGGGGCTATTTTTACTTCCGCAATAACTTTTGAGTGGTTAAAGAAACAAAGTTTTATATAGTTGGAATTAATATTGGATCGATTGAGGTAATAAAATGTCTGAAGTTGAAACCATTGATCAGGCTATTGAAAGAGAATTTGAATTGGTCAGTTATACAACTTTAACACAAGATGAATTGAGAAAAAGCAATTATCCTGATTCTAAATTTTGTTTAACCTTTATGAATACTGTAGATGGAAACAGTAAATACAACTATTCCTTTGATTTAGTTAGAGATCATCCTCATAGTCCATATTTAGTGGTTCTTACTGAAAAAAGAACTGACTTTTTAAGAAAAGGTTCTGAAAGAGACGCAGAAGAGGCGTTAAAAGAAATCGCTTTAACCATAAGAACTAAAACAGGTGGATATTTTGGGATTCATCCATTCTATGGGGCAATTCAAGGAACTCATTTTAATCCAATTCTAACTGATTTTTGTAAAGGCGCAGCTGATGAAAAGTTGAGCACTATTATTTATCTAACTAAAAATGGTAGAATATTTGACAATGACTTGACAAAAGAAGCTGTTTCAATAGGAACAACCATAACAATTCCAGGCCCTAATGCTAAAAGATTATTAGATTATATGGAAAACGCCAATAAATGTAATAACCCAAACCAGCAGAATAGAGATCAAGCTATAACCAACAGATTAGGGGAAAAATGGGATGTGGAATTTGAAAAGTATAATCCACCTCTAAAAAGAAGAGGGTTGATAGCAAGAATATTTGACGGAAGAGAAGAAGACATTCCTCTAGCAATGGATGTGACACAAAAGAGCGTTGCAGATTTTATGGATTATTTAGAAGAAGAATTAGAATTTAGCGATTTAAGAACTACTCAAACAGATTACAAAAGAATTACGTTAGTTAAATTTAACGCATCAACATTACCAAGAGGGAAAGTTCGTGGGATTTTTGATAAACATTATAATAAGATAGAACTTTTTAGTTTATAGCCCGCAATATACTTTTTTCTAAAATATTTTTTTCATTAGTTTTTTATAGTCTCACTCCTTTATTTTTTTCATAGTCCCGTCGTCTAGTGGCCAAGGATCTAGCCCTCTGGAGGCTGTGACGGAGGTTCAAATCCTCCCGGGACTACTTTTTTATTTCAAAGGGAATTAGAAGCATTTATTAAACAAAGCTATTTTCATTTCCCTCATGACTAAGCTGGTGAAAGCTCGCTTAGTTCAGGAGAAATGAATTATGGCAAAAATGCATTCCAGGAAAAAGGGACAGGCAGGATCAAAAAGACCATCAAAAGAAAAAATACAAGCCGGGGTATCCTACACTGCTGAAGAAGTGGAACAACTCGTCTTAAAATTACACAAAGCAGAAAACAGTCCAAGTAAAATTGGAATCTTATTAAGAGATATATACGGAATTCCAGACCTTCAAAAAATCACAGGAAAAAAACTAGTAAAAATCTTAAAAGACGCGAAACAAGCTCCTGAACTCCCAGAAGATCTTTCTTCATTAATTAAAAAACAAACCTTACTCATAAAACACATTGAATTCAATAAAAAAGATATGGCAAGCAGAAGAGGATTAATGTTAACTGAATCAAAGATTAGACGTTTAACAAAATATTACCAAAGAAAGAATATCCTACCAAAAGCGTGGACCTATAGCGCTGAACAAGCTAAACTAATTGTTGGGTAAGATGTATGAATCACTGAAAAACGCCTGTAAAACTTTTTCTGAACAGCTGGAACTTTCTTCCAGCATCAAGTTTGTTGTTGAAAAAAACGCTGAAGCTGTAATCGCAGCAGCTCTTCTTTCCCAACTTTGTGTACAAAAGAGTGTGAATTTTTCTCTTTCCTTTTTTACAAATCTTGAAAAAACTCTTCTTGAAATAGAAAAAGACCCTTCCAAGCTTATTTTTTTTATCGGAAACAAACTAACTATCCCAGAAGAAAAAATCAAAAAACCCTTTTTTATCTTAACAAAAGAAAGCGCTTTACACCACCATACCCTCTCTTTCCCCTGTCCTCTTCCTCTGAGCGCCTATGTCCTCGCAAAAATGATAAATCAGAAAGCTGAACCAGTATTAGCTCTCCTTGCTTTTGTGAAAGAAGGAAACCCTCCAGAAGAGTTGCTGACCGATCTTTCAAAAAGAATAGAAATAACATCAGGTATACTTGTCGGTTCTGCAGCACAACCCTTACAAAAAATGTTAGGATATTGCGCTAACCCCTTCCTTCCAGGAATTTCAGGTTCCGAAGATGGCTGTTTTTCTTTTTTAAGAGAAATGGGAATATCCTACAAAGAAAACGGACGATTTAAATCATGGACAGACTTATCCCAACAAGAACAACAGCGTTTGAGCGAAGGCCTTCAGTTAAGAGGAATTTCAAAAAGAACTGTTTTTTTGCTAAAAGAAGAAGACTCCGAATTAAAAGATTTATCCTTTTGGTACGAAACCATTGAGGCGTGCATTACTTTTGGAAATCCCTCCCTCGCTGTTTCCTTGTGTTTATACCCAAAAAAGTTTAAGCAAAAAGCATTGGAAGTATTCCTCAATATACGAAGGTCTTTGATCACATCTTTAGAATGGTGCTATCTTGGATTTTCTTCCGGCCAGTTTCCTGAAAAAGGAAATATACTCCTAATACCCACCACCGGACATATACCTGAACATCTTGCCTATGATTTTGTGAGCATTGTATTGAAATGGTACACTGACACAAAAATTGTTTTTTTTATTGTCCCTTCTGTAAAAGGCGTTCTTGTTCTTTGCGGTACAAAAAATAATATAAACATACAATCACTCGTTCCCGCGCTCTCTTCTTCAGGATACAAAGGAAGATTTGAGAAGAATCTGCTTGTGTTCGAACTTGAATCTGAAAAAGAGCCTCTATTCTGTGAAACTGTCTTAACATTAGGAGGAAAAATTTTGTCTGAAGAAATCGTTCGCTAAAGAAAAGCTTTTTAAACTAGTGATTTTTTCACCATTAAATAATGGCAGACACTGTTAC
>JAHFKM010000031.1:0-1814 GCA_023245385.1 archaeon | reverse complement strand
AAAAAAATAAAGAAAAAATGGATTTCTCTTATCGCCCCAAAAGATTTCAATAATACTCTCCTCGGTGAAACCTATGTCGCTGATCCCGCAAACGCAATGGGAAAAGTTGTACAAGTAAACCTAATGAACCTTACCCATGATCCTAAAAAGCAAAACATCGTCGTCTCTTTCTTCGTAGATGAAATCAAAAATAATCAGGCAAACACTGTCCTTATAGAATATGAAATTCCCCCAGCGCACGTCAAACGTTTGACAAAGAGAGCAAAGGCGAAAATTGAGGATTCCTTCATCTATACAACTTCTGACAAAGTAAAAATGGAAATCAAATTACTAATCATGACCAAAGCTGAGACACACCATTCAAAGCTCACTTTAATGAGAATAGAATCAAGAAAATTTCTAACTGAACTTGTAAAAAAAGAAACTTTTATCGACCTTATGAAAAATATTATCTCCGGAAATGTACAACGAGACTTAAAAACCGAGATTAAGAAATATCACACCATTGCCGCTGTTGTTGTTCGCGTCGCCAAGAAAATCTATCATCAATAAATAATCCCTATCACTACTCTTTCTATCTGTTCAAACCGTACTCTTTCCAAATCTTCTTGCAAAGTATTATCTCCCTTAAGAACAAAATATACTCCTTCTTCATCTGTTCCCGTACTGATAACTCTATGAATAATAGTACTGTTAAGAAACCTGCTTTTATAAGCGACGATGTCTCCCTTATGGATCTGATCCTCAGAGCTAGGAATAACCTCTAACGCGTTCGCATTTTTGTTTAATGTTGGCTCCATCGAATGAGTATCTGTAAGAATTGACCATTCAGCGTTACTTATATTAATTAAGATAAAATCTTTGTAAACCTTTATTTTTTCCTGAGGAACAATATCTGAAGGACTAGGAAGCGCAACAACTCTTCCAGTAAAAAAAGGAACTTGCGTCTCTCCCTGAAAAATAATTTTAGTCGCATCATTGAGAATCCATCCCGCAATAATTAAAAGAAGAATTAACGTGATCTTAAGAATAAAATTTTTTAAGTGAAACATAATTTCTTTTAAGGTAGAAATCTATTTAAAGCTTGATCTTGTTCTTGTGCTTATCGCCACCGTAGCTCAGACTATTACTCACTTCTTTGAGTAATAGGAGCAATGGTAGAGCAGCTGACTTGTAATCAGCAGGTCGGGAGTTCAAGTCTCCTCGGTGGCTATTGTCTCCTTGTTTGTAGCTCCTGGGTCGGTCGGGGGTCTTGTGGGTCGTGGGTGACCCGAATGTTGTTGTACCGCTTCTCAGCGACCGTCTCCCTAACCAGAAGAAATACCTTCACAGCGTAGTCTGTAGATACCCTCCAGTCCAATCGCACGTGCGATGATGACCTCAGAAGAGGATCGGTAGGTTTATTAGTAAGAACATCTTACTTCTTGCTGAGGTGGTCTCATGACAGAACAAATTGAACTTACAAGACTGTCTTCAAAAGGACAGGTCGTCATCCCACAGGAGGCACGCAAGCGATGGCATCTCGAGGAAGGAGAGACCTTCGCAGTCTTCGGTGATCGAGACATGATCATTCTCAAGAGAGTCGCAATGCCCTCTCCACGAGAAGCCTTTGCGAAGGCACACCGCTGGGGAGTTGCTCTCGCAAAGAAGCGCAGACTCAAGGAGGAAGACCTTCAAGAGATGATTGAACGATCACGGAGACGCCGACGGTGAGGATCATTGCTGACACCAACGTGCTCATCTCGAGTCTCTTCTGGAACGGAGTTCCATGCAAGATTATCGAGAGCGTCATTGACGGCAAGCTCGAGCTCGTG
>JAHFKM010000099.1 GCA_023245385.1 archaeon | reverse complement strand
CTCATCGCTCTCCTCGCACTCCTCTTTCTCACAGCCACACTTACAAACACGCTCTTAAACACCTTTTCAAAAAAAATTAATCCAACAAATATTATTATCATTCCCATCTATGGAGAAATCACCATCGACCACTCAGGCAGCGGACTCTTTGACTCATCAACAGTTGCCGCAGACGAGATTGTTACACAACTCAAAGACGCAGACAAGGAACCGAACATCAAAGCTATCGTTCTCGAAATAAACTCTCCAGGAGGATCAGCAGTCGCATCAGCAGAAATCGCAGAAACAATCAAAACACTCAACAAAACAAGCTACTCAATTATTCGTGACGTTGGAGCATCAGGAGCATACTGGATCGCATCATCCACAAACAAAATCATCGCCTCACCCATGTCAATAACAGGATCAATAGGAGTCATCTCCTCCTACCTCTCCTTCTCAGAACTCTTCAAAAAATATGGCGTAGACTACGAACGCGTTGTCGCAGGAAAATACAAAGACCTCGGAAGCCCCTACAAAGAACTCACCCCAGAAGAACGCAGCATCCTCGAAAAAAAACTAGAAAAAATCCACCGAATCTTCATCAACGAAGTCGTTACTAACAGAAACATCAAAACAGCAAACATCCCAACCATCTCAACAGGAGAATTCTTTTTAGGCACAGAAGCCCTCGACCTCGGATTAGTAGACGCACTAGGAACCAAAGAACAAGCTCTAGACATAATAAAAAAAGACCTCAATATCCCTGACGCCACAATCATAGAAAAAAACACCAAAACATCATTCCTTACTCTACTCGCAAAACAAATACCACTCTCCTTTGGAAAAGGATTCGCAACACAAGTCATCGAAAGCGGATCAGCACAACCAACAAAGATAGAAACAAAATAGTAAGCTGTAAAGTTAGCGTTACCTAAAATAATGTTTTGGCTTATTTTTGGAAAATCTGATTTTAGAAAAAATAATTCTAGATTGCCCGAAGTAAGAAAATCTTTCATAATATAAATATAGGATTTGCCTGTTTGGTATGAATATCTTCTGAGTTTTAATTTCTCAACTAATTTGCTAATAAGATGATATCTCTATTTTGGAGAGTAATTTTTCTCTGTTTCTATACAATTGAGAACCTGCAGCAATTAAAGCATACATTGATGTTTTACCAGGATCTAATCCATATTTTGCACATTCTAGTCCATGCATTGATGTTTTACCAGGATCTAATCCATATTTTGCACATTCTAGTCCATGCATTGATGTTTTACCAGGATCTAATCCATATTTTGCACATTCTGCTGCAAAGAGGGATTCTTTTTCTTTTGGTTGAATTTTTAAATCTATTGACATTTTATATCGTCTTAGAGATGATTATAAGAATATATAGATATATCTATTTAAAGCTTTCTTTTATTTTACTACTTTTTAGATACTACGCAAACCTCTAAATTATGCCCGAACCTCAAACTTTTAATTTTTCCTCCTATTAAGAAATAGTTTCGCAACTCATTTGTTAGAAGACGGTGCGGACATTATATACATTCAGCATTTACTAGGTTATAAAGACTTGAAAACGACACAAGTCTACACGCACGTAGCCAATAAAGATATCAAAAGATTGGCAGACTTAATATAAGTTCTCTAGAATTATTTTTTCTAAAATCAGATTTTCCAAAAATAAGCCAAAACATTATTTTAGGTAACGCTAACTTTACAGCTCACTATTGTAGTAACTTTATAGTGATTCTAGTAAAGATAGTAAATCCGCCGAAGCCCTGCAATAGCTCATCGGAGGTCTAAAGAAAGAGATCTTATCAATGGAAACTGGAGAGCCATAGACTCTTGGATTGCTTACTCTGAAAGCTATTGGAAATTTCCCCGATTCTAAATAAGATATGACTTCTTCTTTTTTGTAGCAGATGTCATCTTTTGTTTTTTCCCACAATTCATCTGGAGTTCCAGTTAAAATGCCTCCAACAGTAAATTCTCCGATTAATTCTCTATCTGGAGCAACAGTGTATAGTATTATCTTATCCCCCACACTAATCTTGCTTTTTCTTCTTCGATATTCCCATAAAGATTTTAACTCAAGCAAGTTCATACCATATTCTTTTTTTATGCTCATCACATAAACTGCCATGATTGTCTCAAGAACTTTTCCTATTAAATATTTATCCTTTAGGTGGCACTAACTTTACAGCTCACAAAATAGCAACAGTTATAAAACATTATTCCCTAAAATTCTTTGGTGTAGGCTAGGCTGGCAGGATAGGCCTCTGCTCCAACCTTAATGGTCTTCAAAGGAGCCGAAGCACGAGTCAGTACAGCTCTGCTTAAAGGCCCTCACGCCTACAATGACATCCTGTCCTATTCGGTTGACAGCAATGTGAAACGGGTGAGATCCGGAAGGAAGCAACCCTAAACATTCCTACCAACGCTTTTAGGAGCGCGGGATTGAGGAAGAGTCAGGATCACTCCTTTAAGTAGAAATGCAACGAGCTCGCTGCGCGCCTACACCATTCCACTCA
>JAHFKM010000030.1:2648-9945 GCA_023245385.1 archaeon | reverse complement strand
TTTCCATCTCAACAATTAATTTCTCAGGATCAGGATCCTCAACAGCAGAAACAACAAACTCCGTCCTATTAAACATCGCGTTACTCACAACTTTCCCCCTCAACAACAACTGCTTCCCACCAATAGTTTTAACACTACTCGAACCTATCACAAAATCCTTACCAAGAATCTTTTCAGCATGCTCACGAAAACACACAGCGCGAATACTTCCAGTCCCATCATCAAAGAAAAAATTCACAATCGGCACCTGATTCGCAATCACCACACCATGCTCCTGACAAAAAAAAGAACTCTCCTGAGGAAATACTTTCTTCTTACACACAGGACAGGCATTATAAAACTTCGGCTCATACACCTGCACAACCGTTCCGAAGACTTCCACAAGATCATTTTCCAAAAGATCCTTAATCTGCTTCCTCTTCGTCACTGGAAGAACACCAATAGACCTCACCTCACCCACACTCTCACCTTCAGGATTAACCAAAATTTGCGCCTTCCCACCTAAATGCACTTCACTAAAAGAATTATTCTCCTTCGTATACGCGTTCTTTATCTTCAAAATATCCCCTAACTTTAACTTTGAAAGATCACCAATAAGATTCTCATCCCAACACACTACCTTTACCGCACCAGTCTCATCACCTATCATTAAATTCAACACCCTCCCAGTTCTCTGACCAGAAGTAAAAGACCTTGGCTCATATACTACAAGCACACGACCTGTCAAAGTAATCGCATTCATTCCAGCAGTCACATCTTTCACCTTCAAGACCTTCGGAGAATTATCAAACAACTGCACCTTCAACTCATTCGCAATAATATGCGCAGCCCCTTCTTTAGAAATAAGATCTTGCAACTCACGCAACTTCAACTCCACCTTCCTCTCAATCTCCTGCCTAGAAAGATTCGTCGCAGCAGCAATCTTACCTACAATAAACTCATATTTTTGCTGAATCATAAAAAACCTTTATACAGAATCCAATAAAAAGATTTTGCTTCTCAAGACCCTATATCCTAAGAAACAAGTTCTATTCTCTCCCACAAAGGAAGCTGCACCCTCGGATCAAGAGCGAATTTAACAGAACCATACTCTACTCCTACAAGATCATCTTGTTTCTTAAACTTAATCCCAGGAAGTTTATTTGAAACAACAGAAGAACACTCCTCAAAAGACTGCTTTCCACCCACACAAGAAAAAAGTTGATTATACACCTCTTGATACACATTAAAATCCTGCTTCGGCATCATCACTTTTGGATCTATTGTATACACAGAATCTTTCGAAAAATATTCCACACGCAAATTCAAAGGCTCAAAAAAAACAAGACTCTTCTTTGGATCCTCACTCTGCTCAATCTTACTTACTTTTTCATTTCTTACACTATCACTATACTCTTTCACCAAACCCGCGCCAAGCTCAGCCGGTAACAAACCAAGATCTCTTTTTCTATTTTTCAAAGCAAAAGTCTCCTCAAAGGGACAATAAGATGAATGATAATTCTCCAAATATTTTTTAAGAACTAACTGAAATTCCTTGCTAAAATTTTTCTCAGGATCAAAAGAAGCACAAGAAGACCATATCAGTAGTCCTGACTTTGATTTCTTACACTCACCACTCGCATAACCCCCATTCGCATCCAAAGATTTTCTCGCAGCAAGAGCAGCATACTGAACAGACCTCTCTACATACAAAGAAGCACCCGCACCTTCATCATACACCTTTACCAAAGCAATAGAACCATATCCAACAGCCTCCACATATTTCTTTTCTCTTTCATTATTATGATTCACCATCGCAAACGCCAACACAACAAATAACACCAAAGTAACTGTTACAAACAACTCCAAAAAACCAAGTCCACGCTTATTCATGAGGAACTAAACCTCCAACAATCTCCCTCTCCTTCCTCACAAAATACAAGGTCACCAACACACTTCCTTCACTTGCATCCTCAAACGGCAAAAGCACAGCCTCCTTAACAACTACAGGAAACTCCTCACCAATAAAAAATTCTGAAGCAAACTCCGTCTTCCCAGCAGGAAACACCTTCAAAGAAAGATACACCCCATCAGCATTCGTAACAAGTGGAATTTCTTTCAGTATTTTTTCAACAGAACCTTTTGAAGATACATCACCCTTCGCAATTTTAAGTAACACCTCACCGCCACGCTCCCCTTCAATTTGCGTGTTCACCAAAGTAAGAACCGCAGAAGAAGAAGTATATACCTCAGCAGGACGCAGCACAATATCTCTCTCCTGCCCAATCCCCAACACCAAAAAAACACCACCAAAAAGAACAAGAAGAAGACCAAGAACAAAATACGAAAGAACATTATCAACCCCAAACATCGCCCGCTTAAACATTTCCACGCACCATCTCAATCTTTAAGAGAGCAGTCTTTACTTCCCCACTCTCATCCTTATACCTCACAAATTCTTTCCTCTCAGTACAACGCATCGTCTTCACACTCTTACATACAGGAATATACTTCTCAAGATTCACAGGAACCTGACTCGCAGACTTTATTTCTTTTCCCTCCAAAGAAAACAAGGTTATTTTGTAAGAAAAATCAGAACGCTTATAACACCCAGCAAGATTCGAAGGACTCATCTTTGAAAGATCAAGCACATTCTGCATCACCCCTGTCTCTGAATCCAACGCAAGACAATTCGGAGAATTCCTTAACACATTACTCACCACAAGATCCTCAACAGCCTCCACATCCAAACTCTCATGAAGATAATTACTCATCACAATCAAGACAAGAATCGTCACAGCTATAATCGCAGGAAGAAAACCCCAAAACTCAACACTCTTCCCAACTGCAGTCATCCAACACCCACCTCAAGAAGATCTTTCTTTTTTTCTAAAACTATTCTCTTGTCATCAGAAACACCACACCCATACTGCGAAGCAGGAGGAGCCAAAGCCTCACTCAACTTTTCCATTTTTATTCTACACCCCCCACTTACTTCCATTCTAAAACCAGGAAAAAAATTATACTCTATTCTCAGCTTACCAGGACTCGCAAGAGCAGCATCTTTCACCAAAGCAAACTCTCTCACCTCTCTCTCCTGAATATGCAAATCATCATTCTGAATCTTCTGAATCGAACCAAAAAAAAGCAAAAGCACAAAAACAAGAATAAAAAGATCAACCAAAAACTCTACTGCAAAAGCAAATCCCTTCTTATCCACTTTTCACCCCAATCGCAAAGTTCTCAGCAAATTCAGGAATAGTTGCATCACAGAGCACTTCTCTTCTTTTCTGAACACTCTCTAAAAACCTTGGCGTATTCGCACTTACCAACAAATCATCATGAGCATTTTTACAAGATAATTTCTCAGACACCCACCCCTCATCTTTCTGATAAAACAAAAAACTTTCTTTTCCCGCAAAACTTTCCTGCTCTTCTCGCATTAACAAAACTTCCAACTCCATTTTCTGAACAAGCTTCGAATTCACACTCTTTTCACCTTGTTTTAAAACAATATCAAAAAACAAAGGAAACACACCCTTCACCACACCCATCTCCTTCGGATGAAAAATATCCCTCTTCACTGTCACCCTTTGCACTTCTATTTTTTCAGGAGAAGCATACGCAATCTTCAAATTACTTAGCAAATGACCAGGATCAATCTCCCCTGAACCTTCACCAAGATTATAAATAAATTCTTGATACTCTCTCGTCTTCCCCTTCACACTCACCACAAGATCAGCACCTTCAGCTCTAAAACTTAAAAAAACATACTGACCAAGATTCTCAGTTGAAACCTGCACGTTCTCAACAGGATATCTTACCTTTGTAAACTTAGTAAAAGAATAACAATGAGCAGACTTACACTTTCCCTGCTTCACCTCACACATACAAATCTTAGCTTGCCCATCCACAACCTTCGCCTCATTAGAAGAAATTCTCTCAATATTATTCGCTGAAGGAAATCCCACTAATGGACATCCCTCATTATAAAAAGGAACTTCAATTTCCTTCCTTATCCCTGCCTCAACATCAGACAAAGAACTTTCAACACCCTTCCAACCACTCTCATTCGCACACTCTACAGGAGGAAAAAGAAAATGAAACACAAGACCAGCAACACCAGTAACTACTACCACTCCTAAAATACTTAACAACAAACCTACAAAACTTTCCTCCGCTATCTGCTGCCCCCTTTTTCCTAAAAAACCCATCAACACAAGAACTGGCAAAACTTTTATTTAAATCTATCTTAGGGCGTTTTCGGAAGAGACTTCGCGAGATCAACAGAAGTTGTAGCTCTGTCTTTTAACGCCTGAAAAAGAGAACCACCAGTCTTAGAAAAAAATAACACAACCACTAAAAAAACAACCAAAATAATAATCAAAATAACAATCGTATTCAATGCTAAACTTTCAGCTTTTTTAGAGGACATGTTAACAAATTAAGGCGTTGTTAGACAGGGACAGGGCAAGTTATATCACAAGTAATACCCAAATCTCCACCTGCTTTAATTCCCCTTCCAGCCTCACTCTCAGTTGGTTGTTCAATACCATTACGTGATCCAGAACCACATTTATACTTTGTCGCAGTACCTGCATTATCTACAATCATCGCCTTTGTACAATAAGTAGAAGTTCCTTTCAAATTATCATTAGGCAATTCAATAGCACTTGCACAAAACTGCTTACAATCCTCAACCGCCAACTGAGCACTTTGAGCACTTACCCTTCCAGTAAAAATATCTTTAATCTTCGACGTAATCTGAGCAGTACCCCCAACAAAGAAAATAAGAACAACAATAAGAACAACAATCACAATAATCCCAAGAATTACCACATTCATTGGCAAACCCTGAGCTTTTTTATTCAATCCATTCACCTTTCACTCTTTACCCAGCTTGTTTTATTTAAAGGTTTTGGTCACCCGACGCAGCAAGAACAGACGCAACACCCTCTATCGTCTGCTGCTCAGACACTTTCATCGTCACAGGATACACACAGATACTCTCATCAGGCTCACGATACCAGTTCAAACGCACTATATTCTGATCTACATCCAAAGAAGACAAAGAAAGAGCCCGAGCATTTACACCATCACTCTCTTTTACACAAAAATTAAAAGGAAGCTCCTCAGAACGCACCCCTCTTCCATTCTCATACAAACTCAATCCTTTTGAAGTAATCACAATTTTATTTTCCTTGGGAACGATTGACTTCTGACCCTTAAACAAATCAACACTCGAACAGAACACAGGCTCAGCAATTTTCACTGGCTGCACCTTCGTAGATTCCAACCGCATCAAATAAGATATCTCCTTCGCCTGCGGAAGCTCAACAAGATCCGTACTATACTCTCCTCGATCTATTTTTCCTTTCAAAAACTCAAGACCCTCCTTCACATTCTTCCCCTTCAAATTATTCAAAAAAACAGCAGTCATTTTCTTTTGCTCATCACCAGGATCAGTTATATGATGCGCTGTCTTTTCCGCCTGATAAAAAAAGTTTTCTTTCCCTCCAAAAATATTTTTATGCCATGTATAATACTCACCCAACACCCACTCCCCCTTTCCAAACTTATCTAATTTATATCTTAAACCAACAACATACACAATTTTATAGAACACATGCGTTCCACTCTCCTCACCAACAGTCACACTCATTTCTTTCGAAAGATAATCCGCAGCCAAAGACTTTGAAGGATAACACTTCTCCACACTTGTTACCACCTTCTGAAAAACACCCACACCCTCCTTCCCAATAAAAGAACAGGAACGTAAACGCTCAAGATCCTTAACACCAGAAACATCCACCACAGCTTTTCTTTGCCGCTCACTCAACAAGACCACATGCTTAGCATCCAACTTATACAAATAGCCAGGATCAAAAGCTCTCGAACTTGATCCCTCAATCTTTGTTCCAACAAACAAACACGGAGAACAATACGAACCCAAGGAAAAATACACCTCAGACACATACTCCAAACCCTTAGGATTCAAAACCACATAACGCTCCTTCTGCTTATCAGAAAAAGAAAACACAGACCAATCATCAGCAGCAAGATAGGGAACATCATCTTTCACCACTCTCACCTCCCTTGGCTTGTCAGACAACACTTCATTCTTTCCACTATACTCAGGAAGAGCAAAATCAAACACCCCATTGTTCTCCTTTATAGATCCTTTCACAACACTCAACTCAGTCTGCTGCAACTCACCATTATTACTCAACTTCACCACAACATTTTTCGGAAGCGGAACACTCAACGGACACAAACAGTTCTCATCAGGAGAATTCTTACAATCAGTATATTTTTTTAAAAACAAATCAAACCCATCCTGACCCTGAAGCTTCGCCTGCTCAGATAATTCATTCGCGCCAGTAAAAGAATCAATTAAAGGTTGCATAATTCTGTATCCCCCATAAATTACTGCGAAAGCAACAAGCAAAAGAATCGCCCACTCAATTATTTTCTCCCACGCAACACTGCTCATCAGCCGCCAAACCTCAACGTTCTCTTAATTCCATCCAACAAACTAACCATCTTATCCTTAAGCAAATACAAAGCAATCGTCAGAATTAACAAAAATGCTAGAGCAATTAATAACTTCACCACAGTCTCACCAGCAAGATCCCCTTTTCTCATACACTTAACAAACATTTTAGAAGAAATATAAATCTTTGGATTAAGCTCGCTCATCCTCCTTCTTACCCACCTATTTTATTTTTTTAAACTTCCATTCTTATAAGCTACGTTTAACACTTAAAATAAAAAATCACACAGCTGAACTTTTAGAAGCACTCTTTGCCTTACTAATCAGCTCCTGCTTCTCATCAAAACTAATTTCAGTATCACACATTGTGTAAATCCTATCAGCGTCACCCAAGATAACTAAGGGAGTATATTCTTGGTCAGATGTAAAAAACGCACCAGTCAACCCACCAACACCACCAGCCACAGCACCAACCACACCCCCACCAGCTGTTCCAAAAACTGGCGCAATAAATGTCCCCGCAGTTGCACCAATAACACTCGCAGAAGCAGAAGCAACAAGCACTTTCCCCCACAAGGTATTCGAACCAGCATAAAAAAATACATGCAAATCCTTATCCACATTTATCACATCCTCCTCAGGAGAAGGAAGAACTTTCTGAAACTCAGGATTCACACTTGACAAAATCTCAAAATAGGTAGGCTGATCCTTTCCAGCACGATACTTGTTCTCTCTCAAATAAGAATTAAAACCACGAATCTTATTCTTCTTATCCCTCTTCAATTTTTCAGAAAAAGAAAAAGTAGTACAAGGAAAACAAAAAAG
>JAHFKM010000030.1:0-2638 GCA_023245385.1 archaeon | reverse complement strand
GCAACTTCCCCAAAAAATTTATTTTACCTCCCGCAAACGCATCCCAACAATCCACCATCGCATCAGCCATCAATAATTTCACACCATTATTCAACTCATCCTGCGAACTAATCAACACTGACTCATCAACAAGCCGACCAATAGGCGGCCTCCCACTATCCTCTAACCCTTTAACAGTCTCCTGCATCTTCCCCTTCTCAATCACCCATAAATTTACTAACTTTTTATTTGAAAGAGCATTAGAAACTTCTTTAGTCTGAATAAAAAAACCAAGCAAAAAAAACAAAGTCAATAGAACAACAATCAACCCTCCTACCACACCTATCTCATCCATCTCACCCTTCTTCACTTCAAAATTCCCCCAATTCTCTTTACAATAATCTCATATATAATAAATAATAAGAGTAAAAAAAGAACCAACTCAACAACCACCTTCAAAGAAAACTCACCATTCTTCATATCTTCCCAAGAAGAAATAAACTATTTAAACTTTTTCAAAAACTCTGCCCTTGCAAAATCTTCGTAGACAACAAATAAAACAAAACAGAAACAATCACAGAAATCACCACATACAAAAATACCCCACGATACATATTCTTCCCCAACAAATACTCACCCATCACTACATCCTCCCCGTTCTCAATCCCATTCTGCAACTTCGTCAAAATATACGTCAACTGCACAACATACACACCAACAACAAGCTGAAAGAAAAACCCAGGAATAATCCCATCAATCGGAAAAATATTTATCAAAGAACTCAAACCACCAGCACCAAGCTCCTCAGGACCAGCATCAACAGAAAGCTGCGCAAAACGCACATTCAAATTCACAATAATCGCAACAATCATCGAAGAAATACCAACAACAATCCCAGCAATAGCAGGAGTCATCAACGCAACCTGAGACTTCATCGAAGAAACAACCTCAGCCATCAAATCCCTCAAACGCTCATTCACCCGATTAATACTCTCCACATAATTCGAAATCGTCACCAAAGACTGCGACACAATCCCCGGACCCTTCCGAGACGCCTCAATCAAAATCTCCATCGAAGACTCCACCAACGGAGAAGGATAAGAAAGAATCGCACCACTCTTCTCATTAAAAATAGCCTCCCTCAAACTCATCCCCAACTTCCGAATATTCCTATCAACCACAGCAAAAAACTTTCCAGTAGGAGTTCCTTCCAACGTTAAAGCCACCTTATTAAACGCCAACTCTGGAGGAATCCCATCACCAATCCTATTCCCCAACTGAAACAAAGCAGCAGCATACTCCTTCTCCAAGGCCTTCGTCTCATTCCTCAACTTCAACACATCCTTCGTTCTCATCCTATAATATAAACCACAAGCCAAAGCCAAACCCAAAGGAATAAAAAAACTCAAGACCAAAGCACCAAGACCAAAAGGACCAAAAGACTTCTCACCCTTCCCCTGATAATCCAAAAAACACCCAAACACCCCAAGATCAAAATCAGCAGGACCACACTGACCAGGACCAGCACCAGGAACAGGATTCACCAAATGAATAATCACCGGAAAAAAACCAAGAACCACAAACAACAAACCCACAAACAAACACACCCAAAAAGGATCAAAAGCAACAGCATAAACCCGCTCAGCAAAACGAGAATCACCATACCCAGTCGGCCTTTTCGCCAACACATTCATCCCAAACCCAAACACCACAAGAGGAAGCACAATATTATACAAAAACGCAAGATGATACCACTGCACCAAACCACCTAAAAAAGAACCAATCAACGGAAAAATAACTAACCCCAAAATAGGCAAAATAACACCCAACATATGCAAAGTCGTAATCGGATTCTTCAACTCCTGCGCATAATGCAACATCTTCTCATAAGTTCCCTGAAGAATCACATCCAAAGACTTATCCAACAACTCTAAACGACGCACCTCACTCGGCTCATATAAGGAAGACTCAATCAAATGAAACGAAGTCACAAACTCCAAATTATACTCCCGCCATCCTTCCAAATAATGATCCAACGATTCTTTAATTGTTGAAAACTCCCTCGTCTCAATATCCCAAAAAATCTTCCTCAAATCCACAGCCAAAGGAGCACCAACATGCTCAGTCGCAAACTTAATCGCATTCTCAAGATTCGAAGTATGACGCATATAAATCACCACATACAAAATACACAAAACCATCTGATTACTCACACGCAAACGCCAACGCGCAGCAATAAAAATAGGCATCCTCGCCAAAACCCTCAAAGAAACAAGACCTAAAAACAAAAACAAAAACGGAAAAAACAACGGTACTTCAATCTTCGTCAAGTCTGCAAAAAAATTCGTAGACAAACCAGCAAAAACACCAAGATACACAATACCTAACAAAATAAAACTAAATGAAACCAAGGCAGCAAAACTTGCAGCACCAGCAGGAGTCACCTTCAAATGAGCAGCAGCAATAGAAGACTCCAACTCCTTCACATCTTTCTCACTAGGCTTAAACCTTAACACACTCTCAGCAAGCGCACACCACTCCTCATACCTTGTCGTTGATTCAGACATCGCCTCACGACGAAACTCCTCATACTCTTTCGAAAAATCAACAGAAACAACGTCATCCCCCTCCCTCTCAATCTTCCCCTTATACTTAGAAA
>JAHFKM010000029.1 GCA_023245385.1 archaeon | reverse complement strand
CGTTACTGCCGCATCAGTTACACCACCTTCAGGAGGAGGAGGAGGAGGCGGAGCAGGAGGAGGAGGCGGAGGCGGAGCAGGAGGAGGAGGAGGAGGAGGCGGAGCAGGAGGAGGCGGAGCAGGAGGAGGAGGATCTCCAAGCTATTCACACAACGTTGAAGCGCTCACAATCAATATCCAAGGAGGAAACATCACCACAACTATTGGAAAGAAAGGTGTTATCAAATTCTCTCTCGTTCAAGAACCTGGAGGAGAAAAAAAACCAAAACTCGACCTCAGCTTCGATACCACAAACACACTAAAGAACTATACCTCCTATGATCTTGTTTATATCAATCCTTTACTCTATGTTCTTATCTTACTCATTGTCGCGACACTCTTACACGGAGGAGATCTTGGACTCACCTTTATCAGAACAGAAATAAACACACTCTCACCAGCGCTCTTTAGACCAGAAAGAGAAGAAGAGAAACAAGAAAAAATTCCAAAACGAGCAGATTTAGACCCACTTTATTTACAAATTGAAACTCTTGATTACCTTCTTGAATCAAAACAGTATCAAGAAGCAAAAAAACTTATAAAAGATGTACAGACACTTACCACAAAATACAAACACCAATTACCACCAGTAGATCAAAGCAAGATTCAACGCAAACTTGACAGGATAGCACAAGTACTCTTAGACCATCCACCTCAAAAAAAATAATTATTCTAAAAAATTATAAAAACAACACCTTAAGTATTTTCAGTTCCTCACTGATACGCGCAATGATGAAAAAAATAAAGCAAACCTCTGAGCGCGATTTCAAATCTAACTAATTAAAGTAAAGCCAAGAAAAATATTTCACTAGTAAAATCCAAAAGAAAAGACTGACGAAAATAGTAAAGATATTTCTACTTTCTGAAACTTTTACATTACCGTTCTTTTATATTTTTTCACAAGCCTATTAAATACAATCGGCGCGATAATCGTCACGATAAAAGAAGAGAGAATAATAGCGGAAAATATTTTTAAACTTATCAAGTTACTTGTTAATGCCAAAGTAGCAATAACCAACTCAGTATCTCCTTTCGGCAACAAACCCCACCCAACAATTAATCCTTCTCTAAATTTATTTCCACTTAAAACAATACCAAGCATCGTTCCTAGCACTGTACCTACAATATCAATAACAATCAAGGTTCCAATCAAAGGAAGATTAGTTATCACTCCACTCAAACTCGTATTCACTCCAACCCACACAAAAAAAACAGGAACAAACATCCCAAAAGAAATCAGATGAACAGAACGAGCAATCGAATGTTCCTCCCACGGACGATGCTTCTTTCCTGTTAATAAGACCTGCCGAACAAGCATTCCAGCAACCAAAGCACCAATAAGAGAACCAATTTTAAACACTTCCGCAAGATACGCGATCGAAACAACAATAATCAAAGACCCCATAAAAAGACTAGTAGGAGAATTCTCCCTCTCAAACTGCCTCAAAGCAAATGGAATAAGAACTGACCTCATTACAATAACCAAAATCATAAACGCGAAAATACCCAAAACAATCGTACTCAAATAAGCACTTCCTGCAGCAATATGAAAAATAATAAGCAAAACACTCACTAATAAAAACTCAAAAATATCATCAACAGCACCAGACATAATTATAAACTTCCCAATCCTACTCTTCAACAAGTTTAACTCTTCAAGAATATCCAAAGAAATAGCCTGAGAACTCACCCCCAAAGAAATCCCAATAACCAACGACTCAATCAAAGAAAGATCAAAACCATAAAAACTTACCAAAAAACCAGCAAGCAAAGGAAGACCAGTATTAAAGATCGCAACCAATGAAGAAGTCCTCGCATACCTCTTAAACTCACCAACATTAATCTCCAAACCAACAAAATAAAATAATAAAATAATTCCAATATTCGCAAAAAAAGAAAAAATGGAATTAATCTCTGGCGTAAACAACACCTGTTTAATTAAAGGAATACCCAAAATAAACCCCGCAGCAAGCTGACCAATAACTCTTGGCAGTTTAAAGACTTTCAAAACTTCAGAAAAAATATATGCTAAAATCAATGAAATCAATAACACTAATAAGGGATTCACCATCTTTTTCTTCCTCTACACACGAAGATTTGTATATAACCCTTTTGATTACAAATGCTTTGCACAACGTTCGATATTTTTCTAAAAATATTTGAAACTCAGAATTTTAAAAAATTAATTTTTAGAGAGAAAACCATATTTATCTAAAAAATCTAATTCTTCTTTAAACTATCAAAATAACCTTCTCCACCTAAAAAACTTGTTCCTCTTCCCCCACCTACCCTTTATAAAAACAATCTTTAAATATATCCGCTCACTAAAAATAATCTTATGAATCGTATTATTTTCCTTCTCGCACTCTTCACTTTCCTCTCAACAATCTTAGGAGGATTCTTAGCTCTCAAATTTAGAAGACTCCTCCCTTACCTATTCGCATTCGCTTCAGGAAGCTTAATCGCAGTAACTTTTTTTGACCTCTTACCTGAAAGCTTAGACCTCGCACAATCACTCAACTATCCTTTTAGAAGGATTCTCCTCATCCTTGTCGCCTCATTCTTATTCTACAGCTTCATCGAACGATTCTTTTTAACACACCACCATCATGACGGAGAAGAAGAACACGGACACATCATGGGATCAATAGGAGCAGGAAGTCTCGTTATTCACAGCTTCTTAGACGGAGCAGCAATAGGAATAGCCTATCAAATAAATCACAACATCGGACTCATCGTCGCACTCGCAGTCATCACCCACGATTTTACCGACGGAATCAATACAGTTACTTTAATGCTAAAAAATAATCATTCTATTAAAAAAGCAACACTCTTCTTAATCTTTGACGCGCTCGCACCTCTCCTTGGATTAGTCATTACCTCACTCTTCCTTATACCAAAACAAGTCCTCCTCTTCCTCCTTCCAATTTTTTCCGGAGAATTCTTATATATTGGTGCTGCAAATCTTTTACCAGAAACACACAAACACACACCAATCAAAATGGCAATCGCAATGACATCCGCTGTCGTTTTAATCTTTATCTTAACAAGCTTTCTTTGAACCACCCTAAACGCTATCTTTATAAAAAACTAAAAATTCAAAAGAACTACGCCGCGGTCGCCTAATCCGGTATGGCACAAGAGAATATTTTTATTCTGTGAACCTGGAAATATCGGACCACAAAGCTTGACCCGAAAGGGTATCCCGGTTCAAATCCGGGTCGCGGCGTCTATACCCCTAGTAGAGATCCCAATATGTAAAGTAAAGTTGTAAACGTTATCGTTCTTTTTTTTAAACTCCTTTGAACTAAAAATGTTCAGAGGTGATGTCATTTTGAAGAAAAGAACCGCCGCGGACTCTTATTTAAAAATATAACTTTAGAAACTTGACTTAACACAATAGAAAGATTTAAAGGATAGTATTTTCATAAACCTCTTTATGGGTAAGTTAGAAGATAAATTTATTACAGACTTAAAAAATCTTAAAAGAAATAATTCAACTACTCTTTTTCGAGCAATAATTAGCCCTATATCAAGTTCTTCAGATAATTCAGAAATATATGAAGTTGAAATTTTTAGGAATTCTGAACTTCAATATAAGCTCCAATGGACAGAGTATGGAAGCAAAGGTGAAAAAATTGCTTCAATTATGGATATTAAATCTAAAATCAAGCCAAAAATTAATGCAAAGCTTCAAATTGAACTGGAAAATAGAAACACTTATCTTACCTCTGGAATTAGAAGTTATATGATGACTCCAGAATTAGTTTTAGATACCCTAAAGATTTTAGGAAAGAATGGTATTATCATCGATTATCATTAAAATAAATAAATCACTATCTAATTTTTAGGGTCTTAGTTCTTCAGAAGAATAATTAAAAAGATGAAAATCATTACACATTTTGCAATATTTTGCTTCATCTTTTTTCAGTTCTTTTCTGCAGGTTTTGCAAAGACTCATAACTTGTTAATAATTCTATGAAAAATATTAACTTCTAAGGCATTTTTCATGTACAAGAAAAAGTACACGCCAATAATTCATCCCTTGCTAGCAGCCACGTTGAACTTAAATAGGATAGAGCAATTCTGAATGTATGAAAACTTGTACACAATTACGTGCAAAAGGAGAACCCCTGCCAACAGCAGCTGTTTGGGTCGCGGCGCTTTTTTATCTTTTGCAATATCTATCTTTCTCCACTATAATTTTTATAAAGCTCAAGGTGTTCTCACAAGTGAAAATAGGCAGATGTCCTATACTCTTAAAAATGACTAATCTCTATAGAATTTATCTTATAACTAATTATGAAATCTATTTTCAGATGGGAAACGCTGTCGTTGGAGCAGAATCTTCACAGCAAGCTCTACACCTTCTTGAGGATTATTTGAGACACGATCCAAATATAAAAGAAAGTCTAAGAGGACGAGAAGATATTGGATTTCTTCTTCGTGGAGAAATTCGTGAGACTCAAGATCAAACTACTAAACAAGGTGTCCTTTATCCCTTTGCCAAAAAACTTCCTTCATCTACTTAATAAAATTCATAAGAAAAATTCTTTACTTCTCTTCTTCTAAAAAATCTTCTTTATCGAATCGACTGATATCCGCCTGGAACAGCACCTTTAGAAAAAATAATCTGCCACAACTGATTTTCTCTTGCCCTAAACGTTCCAGCACAGGTCAACAGATAATACTTCCACATCCTAAAAAACCGCTCATCATACTTCCCCTTTAACAAAGGCCAATTCTTCTTAAAATTAGCAAACCATACCAACAAAGTCTTATCATAATCAGAACCAAAATTATGCCAATCCTCCATCACAAAAATATTCTCAACAGACTCTGCAATCTGCTTCACAGAAGGTATCAACGCATTAGGAAAAATATACTTATCCAACCACGGATCAAAATGTTTTACAGAACGATTCATCCCAATTGTATGCAATAAAAAAAATCCTTTCTCTTTCAAACACCTATTTACCACTTCCATATATGTTCGATAATTTTTATGACCTACATGCTCAAACATTCCCAAAGATATAACACGATCGAACTGCTCATCCACATCCCGATAATCCTGCAAACAAATCTCAACATCCAAACCCTTACACCTTTCCTCAGCAACTTTCACCTGCTCCTTCGAAATTGTAATTCCAAAGACTCTCGCTTTATATTTTTCAGCAGCATACTTCGCAAAACTCCCCCACCCACATCCAATATCCAAAACACTCATCCCACGCTTCAATCCAATTTTTTTACAAACCAAATCCAACTTCGCTTCCTGCGCCTCATCCAAGTTTTTCGCATTCTTCCAATATCCACAGGTGTAAGTCAAACGCTTATCCAACATCCTTTCATACAAATCATTCCCAACATCATAATGCTTCTCGCCAACAATAAACGCTCTTGACTGAGACTGAAGATTCATCACCTGAGCCTTCAAACCATTCCAAAACAAATCCTTACGCCTCACTTTCTTATCTATCTTCGCTCTTAATAATCTTGTTGTAAACTCATCCAAACACTCAACATCCCACCAACGATCCATATAAGATTCTCCAAGACCAAGAGAACCATTCCTCAACACACAATCATAAAAACGTTCATCATACACCTGAATATCCCAAGAACGCTTCCCATTAATTTTTATATCCGCCTCAGCTAGAATTTGTTGAGCAAACTCTTTTACTTTCATCCTCTTTCTCTTCAATTTTTATTATATAAAACCTCCCTTTCTCTCCCCTAAACTCATTTTTTACAGACTAAAAAAATAAAACTAAAAAAACCTACTTACTCCCTAAAGATCAGACCATCTTCACTTTCCATACTCTTTTCTAAAAGCTCCTTCATCTCCATACCCCAAAAATTCTTTTTGATGAGTAGGAGAAATAAAACCTTTAGAAGACTGATGTTTAATAGAACACCAATACCTCTCACTCTGACCTGCAATCGCAGACGCGTAACGAAGCAAACCATTCGCATACCCACAATAAGTACAATTCACACGATCAAAAATTGTCAAATACGTTAACCTGTGCCTGTCAAATTTAATATACGCCGATCTCTGCACAAGAGGCAACCTATACAATCTAAAACACACCCTATGATATACCTCTAAACATAGATCTAAAAAGACAAAGGGAATAAGCATCCCCCAAATAAAAGGTGTAGAAAGAAAACGCTCCCATCGTCGTCCTTTATCTTTTTTGTATTCCATACCCTTCTAAGAACACTACACTTATATAAAATTTATCGTGTCTGATTAGAAGACACCTTATTAATCACAAGCTCATTATACACCGTGTTAAACGTAGGAATTTCAGGAATCCTACTATTATAAAAATCATGACACTTCCTTAAAGATAAAGTAATCGCTTTGTACACAGTCAAATTACTATAGGGCAAACACAATTCAAAACTTGGACCAACACGCTTCTCTTCCACAATCCTCTCAAAACCAAAAGGATGCAAACGCAATCCAACTTCTAACCCCTTCTGATGACCAATCAAAAACGCTATCACAACAAGAATAAAAAGTAAAAAACACGCAAGAAGAAGAAACCAAAAAGGCACTTTTTTCGGAAGAGCCTCTAAGGTCGAACCATGATGACGATGTCTTGTTGAAAAATAGAAAGGAATATCTACCCTTTTCGCATTCTTAACAAACACTTTAAAAAAACGATCAAGTTCAAACTTATGAACTTTATGACGCGAATGTTTCCTCTTCTTTTCCATCGATTATACCCTAATTTGATTTAATAAAATCAAACTCTCCTCTTATTTTTAGCTCTTCCAAAATCTCTTTTACTACAGCAGTCATACCCTTTTCTTCCTCTTAAAATTTATATAACTTTCTGACTCATCCATCACTTTGTAGCTCTCCTCGAACCACCCCGCTTGTACGGAGAAACTTTTCCCTTAATAGACTGCGTTGACCGAGACTCAGGATACACTTCAAGAGCCTCATCAAACCCACAATAAGGACAATGAAAAAACTTCGCATTTACCTCTTTCAAACAATTCTGACATCGCTTCTTCATACACCATCTCTCACTTCATTCCTATAAAAAACTTCGCAAACAAAGGATGGATCACAATAAGCTTTTAATACTGCTTCAGCTTCCTCAAAAAAAAAGAGCTGACCATGACCCGTATTGAATCCGCAAGCAGCATCAACACCTATAGAAACTGCGCAAGAAAATATTTCTACCACTACAAATTAGGATTACCCACAAAAGATTCTATCGCAGCACTCAACGGAGGAGTTGTACATACTGCTTTAGAAAACTTCTTTAAAATCGATCCAGCAAACTTACACTTTAACACCTACGAAAACGAACTAAGAAATCACCTTATGAATAGTTTTAACCAAGCCTGGATCGAAGTCGTTCCCCAACTAAGCGCCCTAACAGAAAGCAAAGACACAATCAAAGACTATTATCAAGACAGCCTCTTCATGCTCGACCACTTTGTCAGCATATTCTTAAAAAAATTACAAGAAGAAATGAACAAAAAAAGTTTAACAGAAGCGTTTAACACAATAAAACCAGAAACAGAAATCTGCATCACCTCAGCAACACACCAAATCAGAGGATACATCGACGCAATCCATAAAAACGACGGAGAAATCCTCATCCTCGACTATAAAACAAGTAGAAGTGATGAAGTCACTGAAGATTATAAACTCCAACTAGCAATTTATGTTTTACTCTTCGAAGAACAACAAGGAAAAATGCCAGACAAAGTAGGTCTTTACTTCTTACGCCACGGACAACAAAAACTTATCCCAGTCACACCAGAACTCATCGCATTCGCAAAAAAAGAATGTAAAAATGTCCACAATAATACAATCAGCCAAGACATAGAAGATTATCCAAAAAATCTCGGACCACTCTGCAAATGGTGCGACTACAAAGACTACTGTTTCGGACAGAAAAGCTTATCAGACTATACACTACTCAAAGAGCAAGCACACAATGGATGAAAAAGACAACGAAACATTTGAAGATGAAGGATTAATGCCAGCATTAGAAGCAATTGGAAACTTGTTCAAAATGCAAGATCTCAGCGGAACCCTAGAAGAATTGCACACTTATTTTTCAGAAGCTCTCAACACCGCCACAGACCAAACCAAAGCAGCAACTATTGCAAAAACATTACAAGAACTAAGCGCATACATCCTTTCCTGGGAATACGCAGACGAAACCTATGAAAAACCATTCTTAAACATCTGTAAAACCTTACTTGATGGAAAACTACCCCACTCTAAATTTGAAAGCTTCGAACCAACAAAAGTCCAAGAATTTTTTGAAAGAGCACTCGCTCTAGAACCTCAACTCGCTGAACAAATAAAAACAAGACTAGCTGAACCTGAAGAAGAATTCGAAGAGTAAACAAAACCTTTAAATTTCCACCCTCAAGACCAAGAACAATTTGGGCTGTTAGCTCAGCTTGGTAGAGCAACTGACTCTTAATCAGTAGGTCGAGGGTTCAAATCCCTTACAGCCCGCACATTTTTTAAAACTATTTTTCACTCTCAAAAATCATTCGTTTACTTTTCACTATTTTCCAAATAAGAAGATAACCCTACTCACCAAAATAAAGAGCAGAGGAATCTTTTGACTTTTTAGATAGTCACTTGCAACACCATAAAAAATTGATCCAACAAAAACAACTGTTTTTGATATACTAAAATAAAATCCAAACTGTAATCCAAATTCGTAACGTTCGATACTATTTGAATATTGCGCGCGTAAGTAAGACTGACTATTGCCCACAACTAAAGCTCCGAAGAAAATCATAAATCCTAAGCTAATAATTCCTTAGATTTAGTCACCCTCCACCTTCCGGCTCTGTCCTAAATCTCATTTTTTTCTATTTGGTAAAATCAGAAATAAACTCTCTCCATAAGAAATGAAGGTTTCAAGTGATTAAAATTTTATGAATTAAGAAGTCTTAGGACAGAGCCCCACCTTCCATAACTTTTATATAGCTTCACTAAACTCTGCAAGAGTATGGCACAAAGAGTTTTTGGAAGAACTGAACGTTACAGGCCAATTAGAAAAGGTCGTCATCGTAAAGCTCGTCCAAAAAGTTTTAAAACTGAAGCAGCTGCTCAAAGATGGGCCGAGACGCATGGAATAAAAAAGTATAGCTTAAGAAATTCTAAAAATCCTGAAGCAAAAGAAAAAAAATTATTTATTATCTCAGAATGAACTCAGACAAAATCTTTTCAATACTCCTAAAATTATTTTTTCTTATGGGCTCGTGGTCTAGCGGTTATGACACAACCCTCACACGGTTGAGGTCCTGAGTTCAAATCTCAGCGAGCCCACTTTTAGAATAAAATTTTCAAAACATTTTTATAGATTCACTAATGCTCTTCTTTTTACGGGCCCATGGTCTAGTGGCTATGACCCCACCCTTACAAGGTGGTAGTCGCAGGTTCGAGTCCTGCTGGGCCCACTTATACTATGGATTACAAAAAAACAACAATAGCAGCATATAACCAACAAGCAGGAGCTTTTGCTAAAAAATTCGCAGCCTTACTTAACTTAGACAGAAGAGATGAATTCAAAAAATTTGAAAAATTTCTCCCTGGAAAAAAAATGTTAGACCTTGGCTGCGGATCCGGAGATCATGCTGCTTATTTTAAAAATCAAGGCCTTGACCCGCTTTGTATTGATCTTTCACAAGCAATGATAGACTTCTGCAGGGAAAAAGAATTACCAGCTTACCAAATGGATATTGAACACTTATCTCTTGATTCTGAATCCTTTGACGGAATTTGGGCTGTCACTTCTCTTTGTCACATTCCAAAAATAGCACTCCCAAACGTTCTAGATAATATCCACAGACTTTTAAAAAAAGAAGGAATTTTCTATCTCTGCATGAAACAAGGTGAAGGAGAATGCTTTGTGAGAGATAATGCT
>JAHFKM010000028.1 GCA_023245385.1 archaeon | reverse complement strand
CAGTACCAAAAGAAACTTCTGTCTGAGACAAACGTTTGTTCCTTGTGTTCCCCGCACTATAAGGAAGTGCAATGAATCTTCTTGTTCCCCGTCCTCTACGCTGTGAGATAATACGCTTTCCCATTTTTACATTAGTCCAAGTTTTGTCGCAATGTCTGCTGCGTGATATTGTTTTGAAAGAGTAATATACGCTCTTTTTTCTCCCGATGGTGTGTGGAAAGTGTTGACTTTAACAACTTTTGCATTAAAGAGCTGTTCAAATGTTTTTTTGATGTCCTGTTTTTTTGACGTCCTATGCACCTCGAAGAGGAGTTTGTTTTCTTTATCCATCAGACGTACTGCCTTTTCTGTGTGGATAGGATTTCTGAGGACACTGTGCGGATCTTTCATTGGAAGATTTTCTCCATTGCAATTTTTTTTATCGCATTTTCAGTCCAGAGCGTTTGCCTAAGCTCGTTTCCCCGAGTAAGCAAGCCTACATTAAGATTTTTAACAGTAACAATATCTACCCCATTCATATTATGCGCTGCGTGTTGAAGAGGACAAACATCAGCAACAACAAGAAGCGGTCCTTTTTTTGAAACATATTTTCTTCCCCTATTTTTTCCTTTCCCTGAACGGATTTTTGTGTCTTGAAGTCGTAGCAATTCTTTGCCGAATCCTAATTTTTCAAAAAGTGTTTTGACTTCTTTAGATTTTTTCAGTGTTTCAAAAGGTGATTCTAGAATCATAATTTTTTGTTGTATTGCAATTCCTGACAACGCACTTCTAATCGCTTTTTTACGTTCTTTCTTATTAATTTTAAGGTCGAAATTTTTTTCAGCTTTTGGAGGATGCGCTCTTCTTCCTTTCACTGTTCCTGATACTTGCGTTCCTACCCACCCAAACTGCGTTCCTCTTTTCCAAAGAATCTTTCTTGGAACTCTTGATACACCAAGTCCATAACTTCCTTTATAATTTCTTCTTCTCCTTGAAATTTTTCCTGAAACCCCAATAACTCCTGCACCAGGCATTGCCCCATATTTTTTCTGATGATTTTCGAGAACAAGGAGAGCGCGTTTGATAAGAACAGGCTCATAATCCGCACTAAATTGTGAGGGTAACTCGATTGTTTTTACTTTTTTCCCCTCAAGATCGTAAAGTGTTGTATTCATTGTTTGCTTTCCTGACTAATAGTTTGAAGTTCAATATTTCCAAGAGCTTTTTGCCCTCTGATAGGTTCTACAATGCGCACAAGTCTTTTCTGCGGCCCAGGAAGAGATCCTTTAATAAGAACAAAATCATTTTTTATAAGACCATAATGCGGGAATCCCCCCTTTGGATTTACTTTTTCTGGTTTGTCGCTGATCAGAATGAGACTTTTGTTATACTCCGTTCTCGTATTATATCCCATTCTTCCAGGCATAAGCATTCCCCAATGGATTCTTCCAGGTCTTTCCGGCCCCATAATATTACTTCTTCTCTTTTTTTCTGATTTGTGACTTCTTAACTGAACACCAAATCTTTTAACTGAACCTTGAAACCCTTTTCCTTTACTAACTGCGTGAATATCTATTCTTGTTCCCGCTTTGAGAATATCCTGCGCTTTAATTTCTTTATCAAGGTTACTTTTAATATACTCAAATTTTGCTTTCAGATCAGTCCCCCCAATCGCTGTTTCAAAAAGATCAGGAATTTTTTTGCCAATACCTGTCTTGTGAGGCTGAGTATAAACATTTACCCTGATATCACTCAATTGAGGAAGAAGCTGCTCAAGCTCTTTTAGTTGAGATTCAAAATCATGTTTTTTTGTAAACTTAATAAGTCTTTGAACTTCTTTATTCATTTTAGGATTAAAAAGTTCTCTGATAACCCTTATCCCATTATAATCCTGTTGATACGCACGAATAGAAAAAATTTTCAAAGGCGGACATTCTAAAACTGTAACAGGCCAGCTAACCACATCACCTTTTGAAGGAGAATTTGCCCTGTTATCTTTCAGCATAGTATGAGTCATACCTGCCTTGTACCCTGCAAAACTAAGCAAAACAACATTTTTACTTTTTGGCCAAGATTTTATGATAGGTGCTTCTTTTTTCGCTTTGACTCTCGGCCAAAACTGTAAGCTTCCATGTCTGGGTCTTCTTATATTTGCCATTGTTTTTTTTCTGGAATGATTTACTAAAGAATCAGCGGCTTTCCTATTTCAGTTCAGTAGGGGTAAAAAAGGAGATAGGGGAGAGGTATATAAAGATTGTGTAGATTTTTTAAAAATTATTTTTTAAAACCTTTCATTGCCTGTTCTGATTTAAAAGAATGTATAATTGTTTCTCGTTCCTGAAAAAAGTTTTTAAGAACTTTGTTAAGCAATTCTATTTCTTTGCTGAGTTCTTCTCTAATAAGTTTATCGTTAGAGATCGTTCTTATCTCTAAAAGTGACGCTTTGACCTCTCTAAGATAGAGAATTTCCTTTCTAATATTCTCGTCTGCAAGTCCTTCCAGTAAAACATTATAAGCACGAGAGAGCTTTTCTTTTTCTTTAATAAGCGCAAGACTTGCAAGTTTATCTGTCGTACTTGCAATAAGCGCGTCAAGCACCATAAGCGCTTGTTTAAGATAATAAAGTTCTTCCCTATATTGACCATTATTTCTTTGTTTTTTTGTCAGGAAGTTTTCATAAAGGCGAGCCATCCAATTTTCATCTGAGACATTGCTCACTGACTCTTTTTGAAAAACCTCTTTTGAAGCTACTTCTTCTGTACCCTCTTGACTTAAACTAGTTCTTGCCTGCATCTTTTTGAAACCAAAAAGAAGAAGTGATACTACAACTCCAGCAATTGCCAAATAAAGAATCCAACTAAGTTGAAGTTCGCTTTTACGCAGGGATTCTGCGATAGTGATAAGAAGATCGTCTTTTACTGTACCCCCATAAGGATCGCTTGCTGAAATTTGTACAGTTTCGTTCGCAACATCTGAAGGAATAGTCGCGAGAGTAAGGATTGCGATTGTTTTTGTTTGAAGTGTCGCATTAACCCCCTCTGTTTCACCAATAACATAATCAAGTGGATCTCCATCTGGATCTTCAAAATATTGACTAAGATCTATAAAAGCTTTAGTCTGGTTATCTGTAAACTGAACATCAGGAATTTGGCTTTTCAGGACTGGTGATCTGTTTTTGTTAGCGACTGTGAGCTGAACAGGATTACTTGCGTAAGTAATTGTGCTTCCAATCACCTTGAACGTTGCTGTTTCTGTGCCGAACCAATTTTTAACAGGCGTAAGCGTTACAACTGCTCCTGTGAAATTTGTAGCGATTGAACTTGTTCCTTCAACATTATACACTGCATTTTCCGGAGGATTAGGAAGATAAAGAGAGAGATCTAAATTAAGCACAGCATTCTTTTCCCAATTTTGATTTGGAATGCTGAAACTTCCTTGAGTGATAACTGGAACTGTAACATTTGTGCTTGTGATCGTTTCTCTTGATGTGCTATTAGTAACGTTGACAAAAACAAGATTTGAACTTGTTATATTCTTGCTGTCGTTTGCGATAAAAGAGAGCGAAGTTTGTCCAACAAAAGAAAGAAGCGAAGAGAACGAAACACTACTTCCATTAAAGACAAGATTAAGATACGTACCATTTGAAGCAGTATAATTAAGCGTATCATTTTCTACATCTGAAAAATAGTTTTCAAGATGAAGAGTTTTCGTTTCATTTGAATAAAGAGTTTGATTAGGAATATTTTGTAAAAGTTTTGGCTGATCATTAACTGGCGTAACAGTAAGGGTTATGCTACTGTTAGCAGAAATAGTTTGATAACTTGCTTTAACAGTAATTTTTGAACTTCCATACTGGTCTTGAGAGAGCGTACAGTTAAGATAACGGTTTGTTCTAAATTGACAGGTGAGAACTGTAGTGTTGCTTTGACTGATAATGCTATAAGTAAGTTCGGAAGTATTTTTGTTTGAGCTTGTGGCGTTCCAAAGATCAAGTTCAGGATATACACTATCTTCTTCTAAAGTTTTGTTCTGAAGAGCAAGTACAATTGAAACATTTCCAAGAATAACAGTACGTTCTTCTGTTGCACTGTAGGTTCCATTGCTGATATTTCCATATCCACGATAAGTAAAAGTACCTATTCCTATTTTTGTTAGATACCAATTTTGATCTGCACCACTCATACTTTCGTTAATCCCATTCCATTCTAACCAAGCGTAGCTGAGATTTGCTGAAGAAGTAAGATTAATACCTATACTTATATTTTCAAGTGAGCTAGCTGATACTGGTGTTGGATTAACAAAACTTACATTAATCGACACCGGATCATAAATCGCGTATCCCGAGATAGGAAAGGGTTGAATGATAGAACTCACAACAAGAAGGATTCCTAAAAAAAATAAAAGGATCGCAAAAACTGAGAGGAATGACTGTTGACCTTTTTTTTGCATTTGTGTATTTGATAGGATTCTTTTTAAATAGCTTTTGGATTTGGAAAAAAATGAATTTCTGAATCTTTAGAAGAAGTATTTTTGTTTGATAAAGGTACAAGCTGAACTTTTCTCAATCAAATAAATTAAATCATAATTCTCTATTTCTCAAAAAAACATTCAACAAATAATTTAAAATAAAGAAAAAGAACTAGTAAAAATACTTTATTATCTAAACTAACCAATCGGACGATACGCTTTCACAACAGCACTCTGCGAAGTCTGATAAATATAATTAGCCTCAGCCCGAATAAAATCAAAGGTTAATCTTGGATACGCATTATTCTCTTTAAACGCACAATTAAAAATAATATCCTTATCTTTCCCAAAAATATCAATACACTCCTTCTCAGTCAAACTATTACTCTGTAACACTTCCTTACTACACTCCTTATTCACTTTCTCCAACTCTTCATCTTTTAAAGAATACAATCTAAACCCATTATCCCCTTCTCCTGCGTACACAAAATGACAAGAACTTACCGAAGAACCAGCAAAATTTTCCACAGAACTTCCAAAATCCTCATCACCCTCCAAACGTATATCAGGAGGAATAAGTAGATCTAAAGAGTTCAACTTCTTCAACTCACCCCTCCACTCCCCAAAATTATTCGTCAATGTCACAGCAAAAGCATAGGGAGTCTTCTCCACAAAAGGCTGACTCGAATAGGTTCCAATCCCAAGATTCAAAGGACCAGGAGTAGCAAGAGATCTCAAACGCCCATCAGACTGAAGTTGTGTATCCTTCACACCAAAATATTCAAAAATCTTCAAAGGAGAATCCTTCTCAGGATCTTTCAACAGAATCTTCCGCGCAACATCCCTACTCAACAAATATGTCTTATGACTCGCTTTTGAATTAAAGGTATAACGAATCATCATCTTCACTTT
Source organism: archaeon (assembly GCA_023245385.1). Lineage (GTDB taxonomy): Archaea > Nanobdellota > Nanobdellia > SCGC-AAA011-G17 > GW2011-AR18 > JAHFKM01. Next base: position 4,725 of record JAHFKM010000028.1, on the reverse strand, counting down.
ACCTGCAGTAGTTATGGGCAATTCCTTCTTCAAAGAAGACGTACTCAACTCAAAACCAGTCACAAAAGTCTTCTCCTCAGGAATTAAGCCTGCAGGAAACACACAACCCGCAGTCACAACCTCCTTACTCCCCTTAAAAATCCTCGCAGTATTTCCCACAGCAGAAAAACTCGAAAGCACAGCATCAACAGGCTTCTCATCCTCCAACTGACATTGCACCACAAGATCAAGATCAGCTAAAGGACTTGACGCTGTAAACCTTCCCAAGACCTGAACAGGCCGACCATACTCAGCTCTCCCAATCTGATTCAAACTCATTTCTTTAATCCCTACTTCTTTTGTCTGACTACTATCAATATCAGACTCAAATCCGTATGTTACCTGCGGCCGAAATATCGCTTTGTATGTTTCAGCACCTAATATCTTATACAATGTCGGAAAAGCAGTATTATCAGTAATCGCACCAGCATGCGCAACAGCAGTCGCACCAGCTCCAGCCTGATAATTCGTATACAAAGCAATACCACCCAAAAGAATAACAACAATAATAAACGCAATCGAAAACAACTTTACCAACTTTGAAAACAACCAAACTAATGGACCAGCTTGCTCAGATGTTTGAGAGCTCCCCTTTAACAAAGCAGCCTTTCCTTTTACCATAGCCTATCCCAAAACCACTTTTAATCCGACAATCGTAAAAGAATTTCCAGGAACAATCTTAATAAAATTCGTTCCCTCAACTATATAATCCTTCAAACTTCTCTTCAAAGAATTCTGATCAGTATTCAAAATAATCTCACCATCATTCACCAAAATTCTCGCCCTCTTACTCACCTTCTCATCCTCCAACAAAAGCTGTAACTCTAAAGAGCTGTTTCCCGCTTTTACCTTATCAAACTGCGCTTTTGACAAACTAAATAAATATGTAGGATTCTGCACAAGCTTCGACTGCGTCTCCACCTTTAATTCATTAAACGTAAAATCACCCTTCTCCAACAAAAATCTTAAAGTGTTTACTCCCACAAACATCTTACTTTTATCCAACTCAAGTGTCTGCTTTGTACTAATACATCTTAACAAACCAGAAAACACAGACTCATCATTCACATAGACCTTCAAAGCAGTAGTCTGATCAGGAAGAGCAAGATTACAATACTGAAAATAACTTAACTCTGCCGACTGCAAACTCTTTTTCTCCTCAGCAGTCAAGGTAAACTGCCTCGACTCTTCAGCATGAATCCGCTCAAACTCTTCCTTTAAGGTAATATCAGCAAGAGCATATTCATTCGTCTTCCAAAACGCTAAACCAGGAGAAGATACTTCAAAAGACAAAACATTCTCCTCCTTAATCAAATTCAAAGGAATCTCCACAACCTTCACCCCAGAATTTCTCACTTCGTCAGCATAAAACTGATTATTATTAATAAAAATCCTCAACTCACCAGAAGGCTCATTGACAGAAAAAGCCAAGACTACTTTTTTCAAATCAGAATCAGCAGTCTCAAAACTTGTTCTTGGAAAAGATTTAGAAAATAAACTATTCTTTACCCTCAAACTCTGCGCCAAAGGCAAAACTTTCGGCTCATTCTTTACAAAAATATTCACAGAAGGAAACTGATGCACCACCCCAAAACCCCTACTCGGAGAAACAAGACCAGGAGACTCAGACAACAACTCAATCTTCCCACTACTTGAACCTAGAAGAGTACTTTCATTTCCAGAATTCAACAAAGCTCTCCTATCTTCAACAGGAATAAAAAGGACATATAAAATAATCAAAATCGCAATAACCAAAATTAACGAAGCAATACTCCTACCATCAACAGCCTGACCCTTTTTCCCAAACATAACTGAACAAAGCCTCTCTTTCTATTTAAAACTTTCTTTAAGCGCCGTAACAATTATAAGAAAGATCAACGAAGAGTACCCTCAATATTATATAATTTTTTCTAAAAAAATGTCTTTTTCCTATAATAATTTCCTCTTAACAACTATAACTTTTTAGCGATACATTTTATAATATACTTATATCGCTAACTAATATTTATATAAAGCACAACTTTCTTTCGCAGCATTCTCAATGACCTATACTTTGCTATCCTTATTCTTAAAACCAATTCTAAAGAGAAAATAATTTTTAAAAGACAGGAGAAAAACCTTAAGAATCCACTAAATAATACAAGACCATGCACATCCTTACCGCAGACTTCAAAAAAGGCTACGCAAAAATAAAAATAGACAATCCGGACGACTTCTGGCACCTAAGTCAGATCCTCCACAAAGGAGACCTCGTCAAAGGCAGAAGTTATAGAAAAATAAAATTAGGCGGAACAGAAGAAAAAACAAACACAATAAAAAAAACCATCCTTCTCAAAATAAAAACAGAAAAAATAGAATTCGACAAATACAAACACAGCCTAAGAATCAATGGAACAATCACCGAAGCACCTGAAGATATCCCCCATGGAAGTTACCACACTCTAAACGTAGAATTAGACACAATTTTAGAAATACAAAAAGAACTCTTCTTAGACTTTCAAATTCGCCATTTACAAGAAGCAAGCAAAGAAAAACACAGCAAAATTCTTTTGTGTACTTTAGACCGGGAAGAAGCCTACTTCGCACTTTTAAAAAAATACGGCTACGAATACATAGGAGAAGTCAAGGGAGAAGTAGAAAAAAAATACAACAAAGAAAAAATCCGCGGAGACTTCTACGAAGAAATTGTTAAACTCCTAGAAGGATACGTCGAACGCATGAGCATAGAAAAAATTATTGTCGGAAGCCCCGCATTCTGGAAAGACGAACTCTATAAAAAACTCCCAGCAGGACTGAAGAACAAAATTATTCTCGCAACCTGCAACAGCACAGGACCAAGCGGGATAAACGAACTTTTAAAACGAGACGAAGTCAAAACAGCATTACAAGAAGAACGGGTCTCAAAAGAAACAGAACTTGTTGAAAAACTACTAAAAGCAATCTCTAAAAACGAGGCTTGCTGTTACGGCTTTGAAGAAGTGGAAGAAGCATCCAAAAGAGGAGCAGTACAAACACTCCTCTTAACAGATACCTTTATTCGGAAAAAAATGCACGAAGAAAACTACGAAACACTCCAACAAACAATGAAAACAGTAGAACATATGAAAGGAGAAATCACTATTATCTCTGAAGATCATGAAGCAGGAGAACGATTAAACGGACTCGGTGGAATCGCAGCATTGCTACGATATAAACTTTGAATCCTTAGCTTATGAAATTTTTCTCATTCTTTTTTTAAAATAACATAACTCCCCGTACTCCAAATATAAACAAAGCCTTTTTTCACAAGAACTTAAATCACTTCACCACCAGAAATAATAGGAAGTTTGGACACACCTTCTACCTCAACAAAAGAAAATGTTGGTGGACTTTCAGCAACTACTTCATCAAGTTTTTCAGGACATTCTTCTAAATAAAGATCAATCGCCTCTTTAATATTTTTTTCACATCTTCAATCATTTTTCCCTGACTTAAAATCCCCAAAGTTGTACAATAACACTACAAAAACAGCTCCCCTCTACTCAATTTTTCTTCTACAATTACAATATCTAAAATAATACTTTATCCTAATCTTCTTCTTCACTAAAACTATATAAAACTGCTAAAATACTTTAGTATAAAACTTTCGTTCCAAACTTCAACAATCTCGGCTCTTTGAAAAACATTTGCGCCAAAAACTTACTTGGAAAATCACGTACATGAGAAGATAAAATATTCTTTAACTTCTCCTGAGAAAATAATTCTACAAGATTATTAAAATCCCTCTCTGAAAAATTATGCAAAGCATTCCTTATCTTTAAATTCAACCACAACTCTTTTCCCAAACGCTTCCTCCATAACTTTTCATAATTTTTATTTCCAGTAATCGCTTTAGATAATTCTTCACCAGCGAGCATACTAAACAGGATGCCACCATGTGTTGAAGTCTTCACCTGCGTCGCAGCATCACCAATTAAAAAAACATTTCTATCCTGCGTTTGTAGACTCGGATTATATATTGGAATCAATCCGGACTGATAAGACAAAAACTTTCCACTCCTCAACTTCATTAAACGCTCAAACTCCTGCTGACACGGCTTCTCAGCCACCACCCCAATCCTTGCTGTCTCTTCATTCTCCGGAATCAACCAGCCAAAATCGCCATACCCCAAAAAGATCTCCACTAAATGCTTATCAACAATCTCCGCTTCTGCTCTCGCCTGAATACCAACCATAAACTTTCTCTCTTTAAACAATCCCGCAGCTTTCGCAACAGGAGAATGCGGACCGTCAGCACCAACTAAAAAATCCGTCTCAAACGTCTTCGAAGAAACCTTCACATTAAACTTTTCTCCCTTCCTTTCAAAGCCACTAAAACGTTCTTTCAAATGAAACTTCACCCCCGCACCAGCAGCTAATTCCGCGACATACTCATCTAACTTCCCACGATCAAAAACATAATCCTCTTTTATCGAAACATCAAACGAAGAACCATTCGGCGCATGAAACCTCACCCTTTTAATTTTATTTACAATGATTTCTTTCTTTAACGGAATTAACTTTTCAATCTCAGGCGTAATCACTCCGCTACACTGAATCGGACTTCCAATCCGCTCATGCTCTTCAAAAACTTCTACTTCCTTTCCCGCTTTCGCTAACAAATAAGCAGTATACGAACCAGCAGGACCAGCACCAATAATCGAAATC
>JAHFKM010000027.1 GCA_023245385.1 archaeon | reverse complement strand
GTGGGGATGTTGATAGTGATGGTGATGGTTTGACTGATAGTTTTGAGATGGAGATTGGTACTGATCCTTTTAATCCTGATACTGATGGTGATGGTGTTGATGATGGTGATGAGCTTTATCGAGGTACTGATCCGAAGAAAGGTGATGAGGAAAATGGTTCTGCTGATCCTGATCATGATGGGTTGGCAAAATGGCTAGAGGATGCGATTGGTACGGATTGGAAGAAGGCGGATACTGATGGTGATGGTGTTGATGATTTTCGTGATCGTTTTCCCTTAGATCCAACCAGACAATATTTTATTTGTGAAATTCCCCCCGATGCTGGAATGATTCAGGATGCTGGTTTTATTGATACGGGAAGTGGAGATGTGTTAATTCCGGATGCGGGAACATATGATACTGGTTCTTTTGATGTAGGAATTTATGATGCTGGGAATTTTGATGCTCAAGGTAGTGACACACTTTATGATGCTGGGGTGATTCCGGATGTTTTACTGTCAGACACGTATGATGCTGGTCTTATTTTTCCTGACGCTGGTTCTCTCGACGCACTTGTAACTGATGCTCTTCCTGGAGATAGTGGATGTGATCACCCTCCAATTATGATTGCACCAGACACAACTGTTCAAACAAGTGTTTTTGAATATTGCTTTAATTACGCAAATAATGGAAACAGTTTAGCTTCAAGATGTCAAGGTTCTTCTGTAGTATGGGCACCTGGACATTCACCTAATGGAACAGGAAGTCATGGACAAAATGGAAAATCTATTATAAATTATATTTGGTATTTAGATATTTCTGATACTATTCCTCGGACAAATTCTACTGGAAATTTTGCATTTGCTTTTGGTAGGGTTACGAACTATCGAAGCAGATTAACAGGAACAGACGAACAAGGATGTACTAGTTCAGTTTATTTTAATGTAATTGTTAATCCTTAAAATTCTAGAAAAAAAATGGGAAAAGATCTTAAGATACTATATCTGGAGAGCGTGTGACTGAAACTTCTTTGATAAAACTAAGCCCTGAACCTGGTTCAGTTCCAGTTGTGTAAGTTGCTGTTTGGAAGGAGTAAGTTGTAGAAGTGAGAAGTATTTTATCTTGAGATCCGCCTGGATAGGTCACTACTAAATCTTTTATATCGTCGAGTGTTTTTATGTTTGAGAATTGTCCTCCGTAAGAACTTTCTGGGGTGGTGACGGTAGTTGTGTAAGGGACGCCTCCGATATTTATTGTAATACTTCCTGGAGCTTCACAGTTTGGTCCGATATCACAGGGGAGTGAGAGTTGTACTTGTTGTCCGAGAGTAGGATCGGTAAATTCTAGGGTAAGTACTGCGTTATTGAGTGTGTTTACGATGTGGATTTTTCCTGTTTCATCTCTGTAAGTATAAAGTATTCCATAGTTTGGTTCTTTTTGTCTCGCGTAATCTAAGTAGCGGTTTGTGAATTCGTTTAATGATGAGATTGGGTTTTTTCCTGAGAAGAGTGCTGCGTTAATCACTTTTGGACTTTCAGTAGTATATCCTTGACTGAGTTCGTTAAAATCTTCTAAGGCGATTCCTACGCGAATGGTGTTGTATTCTGCGATAATGGGGAAGGTGATGAGAATAATAACGATGGCGGTTAAAAGAAATAGTTGGCCTTTTTTATTCCACTTTTTCATTAAGAGTGTATGAGGGTTATTCCGGCTTAAATATGTTTCGACAGCTTGAGCTTTTATGAATGTTGTTTTTTACAGAACAAAGTTTGAAAAAGCAGTTCTAATTAAAAAAAAGAGAATAATAGTCTGGAATAATTTTTTTAAGGGTTATTCCCGTGTGGGTTTAATACCCCGCAGCTTGCTTCGATTGGGATTAGCCGAGACAAGAATAGTTTTACTATAAAATTTTAATCCAGGAAAAACTCATAAAAACTTCTTTTCTTCTTAACAATTTTCTTTTTTATCATACATATCCCCCTTAATTTTCTAAATACCTCTTTCTCTTTAATTTTCCGCACTAAAAAAAGTCGTAGAAAGCTTTAAAAGAAAGCAGAAGCCTAAAAAAAAAATAAAAAGATGGTCTTCGAAGAACAAGCAGGATTAATATTTGCACCAGTACTTGGAATAGGAACAATTCTCGGATTATATGAACTTATTTTAATCCATCGCGACGAAAACTTTAGAGGCAGCCACTGGATCGGACATGGCTTTCACGCTGTAGTTTTCATGTGGATCGCTCTCTTCGCTATCTTTAACACAGACTACTTTTTACAAATCACAGGAATCCTTGACAAAGGCTGGCCACTCATCAGCAACCCCTGGGCAGTCAGAATCATCATAGGAATCATTCTCAACTTTAAAATCCACGCAACCTCAGCAGCAATCAGAAGCGGCGGACTCGCAGCACGAGGACTCACAGAACACTGGACACACACCATCATCGTCTCAGCACTCGCAGTCACCTCACCCCTCTACTGGCCACTCCTCCAACCCCTCTTACCCACCTGGTTAAGCGGAACAGGAAGCTGGGGAACAGCAACAGAACCATCAGGAATATAAGATTCTAAAATTTTTTTAAAATTCTCCCCAACAAACAATTATACACTCTTCTCAAGATCATAAACACTCCTATACCATAAATTCAACTAAATAAAAGCTTAAATAGCGACATACCACTCATTCCTCATGAAGCTCACACTCACAGAACCACGCTATCTCAAAGACAGCATCCTCATCATTTCTGAATTAGTAAACGAAGTCAACCTAAAATTCAGCAAAGACAAAATAGAACTCGTCGCAGTAGACCCAGCAACAGTAGCAATGATCATCTTCAAACTCTTAAGCTCAGCATTCTCAGAATACTCAGTAGACAAAGAACGCACAATTGGAATAAGCCTAGACGCCTTCACCCAAATCCTCAAAAGAGCAAAACCCACAGACATTCTCACTCTCGAACTTGACGAAGAAAAAAACAGACTTACTATCTCCCTGAAAGGAACAACCGTCAGAACATTCAAACTTGGACTCTTAGATATAGATGAACGAGAACAAAAAATACCCAATCTCAAATTCACAGTCAAAGTAGCGACAAACACCCTCCTCTTCACAGAAGCAATCGAAGACATGGACATCATTGCAGATAACCTCACCTTCAGCGTAGCCCAACAAAACTTTTTCATCCAAAGCGAAGGAACAACAAGCTCAGGAAAAGTACAAATCTCCGGAGACGAAGAAACAACAATAGAACTCAGCAAAGAAGAAGACCAATCCTCACGCTATTCCATAGAATACTTAAAAAAAATCATCAAAGCATCCAAACTTTCCAATCACGTCACCCTCGAATTCGGACAAGACTACCCTCTACGCGCAGAATATAAAGTTCTTGACAGACTTAGCTTACAATTCGTCCTCGCACCAAGAATACCAAATGACTAAGAACCTCCTACAAGAATACCAAGCTCGCCAACATAATTCACCAAACAATAACTCCTCTAAATCCTATAAAAATAAAAATTCTAATACATCTAAAAATCCTAACAACCTACTGGTTGAATTAGAACAAATAAAAAAATAGTATGACCAAAAGAAAACATCCTTAATATACCCTTAAAAGATTAAAACTCCTAAAAGAATATAGAACTAGCTCATGGTATAATTTTTGACCTATCTCAAGACGAATCAATTATATCTATTGAACTATTAAAAGCCAGTAAAGTTTTTTCAGACGATGTAAAAAAAAATTCTTGAAACTGCAAAAGAAAAATTGTACAAGACTTTAAATTTTATCACATTAAGCAAGCGCTACTAAGAAAGAAATGAGAAAAAATCATCAAAACAAACTCAAAACTTTTATAAACCCGCTTCTCAGAAGAAAACCCAATGAAACAAAGAGGACAAGTCACACTTATTATCATTCTCGGAATACTCGCACTCTTCGTTGTTCTTTTCCTTTTCTACGCGAGAGATCAAATCATAGAAAAAGTCACAAAAACAACCAACGTCCAACAACAACTCAAGCTCGAACTCACCCAGATAGAAAAAGACATCAGTGTTTGTATCAACAAAGAAACAACAGGAATCCTCAAAACACTCGCCCAAAACGGCGGCACCCTCCCTTACAAAGGAAATAAAATTACTATCCTCTGCCAAAACATTCCCGAAACAAACAACTGTCTCGCCACTCCCTTACTCGCCCCCTCCATAGAAAAAGAAGTACAACCCATCTTACAAGAAAAAGTTCGTCAATGCATTGATCTTTCCCCCTTCCAAGGAAAAAATTATGAAATTAGTTCCGGAGACCTCACCCTTACCTTCATCATTCATCCAAGAAACGTTCTCGTAAGCGCAGACTACCCACTCACCCTCAAACAAGGAGAATACACAGTACAAACAAAAACAATCACCAAAGAAATAGACGTCCCCTTCGGAAGATTGCTCACTGCAACTAATGAAATTCTCTCACAACGCTCCACCACTGGAAACTTTGACCCTCTCCCCTTTGTTCTCATTCATCTAAACGAATTCAATCTCGAAGAAAAAAAACCTTACCCCAATGAAATTTATTCCCTCTCTCTACGCACACAAGAAGACTACACCTTCTGGTTCGCAGTCACAGCACAAGGAAGATTCAACTCATGAACTTTTTAAAAACAAAAGCAAGCTTCGAAATCTTTCTTGTTGTCACACTCAGTATTTTTATTAGCTTAAGCTTTTCAAAGGTCCAAGCAACGGAAGTCCCTAAAGCCTGCTGCGAAAAAACAACAACAAACGAATACTGCCAATACACTGACTCCTCTTTATGCGAAACAGGATCACGAACAACAGGAACAGGAAACTACAAAACAGCCCCTACCACTTGTGATCTCACACCTTTTTGCAAACCAAACTGCTGTAAATTACTAAACACAGAAGAACATACCTGCCTACCCAACATAGGAACATCAAGCTGCGAAGCACAAGGAGGAACACCTTCCCCAGACTGTACCACCCCTGACTGCCAAAAAGGATGCTGTGTAGTCGGAAGCCAATGCTCCTACACTACAGAAACAGGATGTAGAACCCTCTTCAGAACCTACGCTCCTAATCTAAAATACACATTCAATGAAGCTGGTTCAGAACCAGAATGCCTCTCCACCTGCGTTAAAGAAGAAAAAGGATGCTGCGCAACAAAAAACGGATGCAAACAAATCACCAACGAAGAATGCGACACACAAAATGGAGATTTTTCTCACGCTCTCTGCAGCACACTCCCTTCCTGTTCCTGTGACGGAGAAAAGAAAAAAAAATGTGTGGAAGGAACAACAGACGTTTACACCTATGACAGCTGCGGAAATAATGAAGGCGTTACTCAATCTTGTGACTACAGCGCAGGAAAAATCTGCGACGAAAGCGTTGAAGGAGCAGCAACTTGTATTGATTTAAACTGTAATGGCGCCACGATAAAAGAAAAAACAGGCAAAGGACTCTGGGACAGTCCCGCTGTAGACGAAAACAAAGACGGAAAATTTACCAACGATGAAACAATTCCTAGAAAAAATGGAGAAAGCTGGTGCGAATACGACGCGAACTCAGGACCAACACTAGACCTACCAGGATCACGACATTACAGACACCGTTGTTCCAATGGAAAAGAACTAGCAGACCCATGCAAAGGATACAGAGACGAAATATGTATTGATATGAACATTCATTCAGATAACACTCCAAGCAGTCCTTCTCTTCCTTCTGCAAGATGTATCACAAACCGATTCCAAGACTGTGGTACATGCGACACAGAAGCCTGCTGTAAAAACTCAGACAAACGCGACTGTGTCTGGATCTCACCCGATACAACTACTCAACAACAACTTCTCGATCAAGTCAAAGCAGAATGCGACCAGAAAGATGAACAAGGCAATCCAAAACGAGAATGTACCTTTGAACAAGAACACACTAAAGGATTTTGTATTCCCCGGGTCCCACCAGGAACACAATTCTGGACACCAAATGACCAAAACACAAAAGATTCAAATTCAAAAGAACAAAGTAACATTCCTTGTGATCTTTCCTCATCAAAAGAAGGAGGAAAAACACCCCCCATCGTCGCTCACTGGGAAAAAGTTCTCGAATGGGGATGTCATAACAACTGCATTGCATATACACCAGAATATGCCCTAACACAAAACAGCTTTTGTAACGCTCAAGGAGACTGTGGAGCAAAATACAACCTCGCAGGAGTCTGGAACAACGAAGGATTCTCACGCCACTGCGACAAAGGAGACAAAGACCATAACATCAACGACCAAGAAGATCCAAGTGATGTTGAAGACGATCAAGTCCTTTCACTTCCAAGTTGGGGAGGATCACCCGGACATCCTGTAGATGGAGACGAACAAGCAAAAAAACTCCTCAACGACTGCAAAGAATATATTCCAGATCCACACTCTCAAGAATGGAAACTCTACAAAGGACTTTTAGACTTCGGAAATGTTTATCCAAAAAACTTTGGAATTCAAGATAAATATTACGCAGCAGGTGCAACAGTAACACCAATCATCGCTTCTTTGGCTGTTGGTGGATTTATGTCATTGATATCTCCTACTTGGATATTTAGTTTTACTACTTTTTTGGGTTTACCAGCTTTAGGTATTGTTCTTGCCGTAGTTCTTGCTGCGATAGCAGGGATAATTCTTTTTTTCGGAGACGATTACAACGCAACCATCACAACAACATGCGGAACATGGCAACCACCTTCAGGAGGAGATTACTGCCACCTCTGTAACCAAGCAGGAACAGGAGCTGATGGAACAAAAATAGATTTAACAGCAAACGGATTACACGAATGTACAGAATACTTATGCAAAAGTTTAGGAACAGGATGCGAATTCGCACAAACAGACGAAGGAGGAAAATGCGCAAGCAAACTCTGCGAAGGAAGAAACGCAGACAGGATCGCACCACTTATCCAACTCTCAGACAAAACAAAAAACCAAGAAGCCTGCGTCACAACAAATGAAGACGGACAAAAAACATCATGCGCTGATCCTCTTCTCAAAGAAAATTTAGAACTAGGAAAAAGAACAGCAGAAGTCAGCTTTATCAAAGCAAACACAGACTTCACCTTAGAATTCGAAACAAAAAACGAAAATAGAGAAAAAGACTACACCCAATGCAGAATAGACAAAGATCCAAGACACCTCTACGAAAATATGCCTACTCAAAGTTTCCTTCAACAAGGATTCAGCTCACTCCACACACTCACCCTCAAAGCAAACACAGATCTCACCACAGGAGAAAGCACAACTTATTATGTACGCTGCATCGACAACTGTGGCAATGGAAAAGACAGTGACCCGTATGTTTTTACCCTCCACGTCGCAAACGTTCCAGACATCGAAGCACCACTCTTAACTGAAAATAAAATCAAACCAGAAAACAACGCACTCATCCCCTGGCAATTCACCCATCAAAAAGTCACACTCACCCTCAACAAAAAAGTTCTCTCCACACCAACAAACCCAGACGCAGGATGCAGAGCAGCAAGCACAGACCTGCCTTACCAAGATATGAATATAAAATTCAGTTGTCCCGCTCCAAGCCCAGGAGAATCACAACACTGTGACCATCTCTTTGAAAACATCCAAGAAGGATCAAACACCTACTTCCTCAGATGCAAAAGCCAAAACAACATCGCAAATGCACAATCACTTATCCCAGAAGGATACACACTTACCCGAACAGAACCACTCAACATCACTTCTTTTAGCTGCGGAGGAACTGACTGTAGTTCTCTTATCAGAACACTTACCCTAGCACTTACTTTAACAACAGAAGGAGGAGCAGAAGAAGGAAAAGCACGATGCGGACTTAGCACAATCAACGTCAGCTCTGTCGACCAAACAGACTTCCTCTTCGAACATACAGACACAAGTAGTCACAGTATTGATCTCACACTCTCAGAAAAAACCTATCACTATTACGCCATCTGCGAAGACAAAGCAGGAAACATCCAAAGCACCAAAATAGACTTTAGCACAGAACTAGACAGACAAGCACCAATCCTCCGCAGCGTCTACAGCCCAGGAGAACTTCTTTACGTTGATACTGATGAAAACTCCCACTGCAGCTATACCAATGAAGGAACATTCGACTACACCAGAGCAACAAGCTTTACCTTAACAGGAGAACAAATCCACAGTACAAGCCTCAATGGAAAAAATACTTTTATCGTCGCATGTAAAGACAACTATGAAAATCCCATGCGCCTACCAATCACTATCTACAAAATTTAAAACCGAAAGAACAACGGAAAAGTCCACATTAAGTTCTTAAAAAATAAAATCTAAAATTTTTTTACTGGATAAGCTAAACTCTTTCGTAACAAATATTAATTTAGACTACTTTCCTACTTGTAAAAAAAATATTACCATGACCACAGAATTGTAGTCTGGAGAAAAAGGACAAATACTTATTCCTTCAAATTTCAGAACTGATAAAATCCAAAAAGAAGATCTCGTCCACTTTTTTGCATATACCATCGGACAAGTTTCTCACCTCATCTCCAAAAACAAAAAATTTCTTAGAAAATCTCAAAACACATCCCTTACCTCTCTTACAACAGAAGAATTCTTCACAGACACACAAAAACCTTTATAAAAGAACAGCTCCCTGAAATCCCTAATGGAAAAAAGGGGACAAGTCACACTCTTTATTATCTTAGGAATTGTCATTCTTCTTCTCGCAGGATTTTTTTATTACCTTAAACACACTCAAGGATTCTTAACACCACCAGCGGACTTCCTCAACTCCCAACTCAAACCAATCCAAATAAACCTCGAAGAATGCATCAGCAAAGCAGCAGTCTCAGGACTCACCCTCTTAGGAAAACAAGGAGGAAGCTTCTCACCAGCAAACTACCGCCTCTACCAAGGACAACGCGTTAGATACTTCTGCCAAAACATTCCAGGAAAAGAACAATGCCTCAATACACTCCCACCACTTTCATCTATCACTGAAGAATTCAAAAAATATCTCACCTTCGAAGTCAACACCTGCGTCGACAAAACGCTCGTTGACAAAACATCAGGAGTACAAACACTCGGAAGTGAAAAAATTACCATCACAACAACCTTCATCCAAGGAATAATCCTCGTAGAAGCTCATTATGACCTCACTCTAAAAAAAGACCAAGCAAGCATCTCTCTCGCTCCCGTTAAAAAAAGCTTCGACGCACCACTCGAAGAATTATACGATACCTCACGAGATATTACTCAAGCACAAGCAAGCACAGGACAATTCGACCAACTCATCTACATGTTAAATAAAAAAGGAGCTTACGAAATTACTGTCGACAAACCATTCCCTGATATTATCTATAAAATCAACAAAAAAAACTCTCCCTACCAATTCTGGTTCGCTATCGAAGGTGAATCCTCATGAAAAAAATAACAGCACTCACACAAATCATTTTAATCATAAACCTCACAATCGCCTTTTCTCTTCTTAATTCTCCTTCTGTAGAAGCCGCACCAGTCTGTTGCGAAAAAACAAAAACAAACGAATACTGTCAATACGTAGACGAAACAGAATGCGCTTCAGGATTAAGAGACCCCTCCCAAGCAAACAAAGGCAGCTACGCACAAGCACCAACAAGCTGCAGCAACACCAACTTTTGCAAACCAGGATGCTGCTACGACAAAGAAGGAGACGGTTATTGTTACGCAAACTATCCAAAATCTAATTGCGAAACACAATACAACGGAAAATTCACAGACGATATTACCTGCAGCAAAACACCAGAATGCGAACTCGGCTGCTGCGTCCTCGGCACACAAGCATTCTTATCCACAGAAATCAAATGCAAAAAACAAACAAGCACCTATACTGACCTAACCATGGACTTCCGCAAAGAAATCAAAACAGAAACTGACTGTTCTAACTTAGCACGCAAAGCAGAAAAAGGATGCTGCGTCACAGGAGAAGGAACATGTAGTTATGGAAGCAGACAAGAATGCACTGTCGCTGAAGGAGAAGGAAAAGGATTCTTTAAAAATAACTATTGCAGCACCATCGGCAAATGCAACTGCGCACCAGGAGACCCAGCACTCCGCTCAGATCATAAAAAAGAT
>JAHFKM010000098.1 GCA_023245385.1 archaeon | reverse complement strand
AGAAGGAAACCTTCTCAAAATAGAAATAAGCGCAGAAAGACCAGATCTTCTCTCAACACTCGGACTCGCACGAATGTTCTCCGCATATCTAGGAGAAAAAAACACCCCCCCAAAGACTGAACGCTCAGGAAAAAAAATAAAAATCCTTAATCCCCCAAAAGAATGGCCATACACAGTAGCAGCAATCGTTACTAATCTCCATTTGGACGATGAAACAATAAAAGAAATCATCCGCATCCAAGAAAAATTAGGCACTAGTTTTTTAAGACAGAGAAAAAAGGAGGACTTGGAATTTACCCCCTAGAAAACATTTCTTTCCCAGTCACCTTCAGTTCTGAAGACCCCAAAAAAATTTACTTCCAAGCATTAGATTGCCCAAAACCATTAAACGGACTAGAAATCCTAGAACAACACCCTACAGGACAAAAATACAAACACCTACTTGCAGGATGGAAACGCTTTCCTGTTTTTCGCGACGCAAAAGGTAAAATCCTTTCCATGCCACCCATCATCAACTCAGAAGAACTTGGAAAAATAACTCTTACCACAAAAAAAGTCTTTGTAGAAGCAACAGGAACAGACTACACCACTATCAGTATCGCTTTAAACATCCTTGTAAACGCTCTTATAGATCTGGGAGGAAAAGCATATTCTCTCGAACTAGATTATGGCTCTAAAAAACTCCTTTCTCCAAACTTCACCCAAGAAAAACGAACACTTACCCTAGAATATGTTAATAAAATTCTCGGAACAACCTTCACACTACTAAATGTTTCAAAACTCTTAACAAAAATGAATTATACTATCTTCTCTACAAACAAAAAAGAAATCAACGTTCTTGTCCCAGCAACAAGAAATGATATCTGGCATGACATAGACTTAATCGATGACATCGCCCGCGCTTATGACTTCAACAAATTCTTACCTTGTATCACACCAGTATCAAGCGAAGCACAAACAACAACAAACGTGCTCTTCAAAGAAGACCTTAGCACAATCCTGATAGGACTAGGCTACCAAGAAGTTTTTACCCTTATACTCTCTAGTACACAAGACCAATTCAAAAAAATGAACACTCAAGAAACACAACACCTTCATTTACAAAACACTGTCGAACAAAGCATCAACATGATCCGCACCTGGCTCACTCCAGAACTACTTAAATGCTTACACCACAATCGCAGCGTTTCCTTTCCTCAAAAAATTTTTGAAATTAATTATACAGTCATTCCAGACTCGAACTCAGATGTTCTCTCTAAAGACCTTCTCAAACTTTCTGTTATTTCCTCACATAGTCATGCCACATTCACTGACATAAAACAAGTCCTCGATGCGCTTTTTATCGCTCTCGGAGAAACCTATGAAATCAAACCTACAGACCACACAAGTTTTATCCCCGGAAGAGCAGGAAAAATTTATTTCAAAACAAAAGAAATTGCTCTCTTAGGAGAGATTCATCCCCAAGTTCTAGAAAACTGGAACCTAGAAACACCAGCTGTCGCACTAGAACTAAACCTAACAGCATTACAAGAATTACTAAAATAAAAATCTACCCTCAGGTTAGAAAAATAAAAAAAAATATTTAAGCCTTATACGCCCATCCATTTCTGCTCTATAACAAAAACTTTCACTTCCTATAAGCTTCTGCGAGCAAAGTCATACTAATTATTCCAGCAGTAAACCCTGCAATCGCATGACCAACAAACCAAAACCAACCAAGCACAAGATACAAGATAAAATACGTTGCGCAAGAAATAACCCAAGCGAGAAAATACTTTTCAGTAAAAGACTTTTTCAAAACTGTCCTCATCTTAAACGCTTCTCCAAGCTTTTCACTTGAAACATAACCAAGAATCGCAGCTGGAAGTAAATAACACGCCACAATTCCAAGCGCCAAAGCGACAGCAACATACCCTATACTCATACTTATATTCTGAAAGAGCGCGTTAAGAAAACCCCACTCAGATCCTCTCATACCATATGAAAACATCGAAGCAAAAATCTTCACACCAGCAATAAGTAAAAGAATAAATGCAGGAAGCATAAACACCATCCCAATAAAAAAAGTAAGCAAGCCTTTCACAAAAAGATCACCCCAACTCTGCCACACAGGAAGCGTTTCCTTTCTCTTCAAAGTCAAATTCGCAGACTCAAGAATATATCCAGCAGAAAAAAAATTAACAATAGGAATAATATTAAGCGCACATCCAATAATCCATTTTTGTACATCCTGAAACGGCCTTTTAATCGCCTTTGTAATTTCCATCTAACCACCTCTTTTCTTATTTTTCCTTCAGATAACTTCCTATTTAAAGCTTTTGTCAGATTCCGCTTTCATGATCTGAATATAAATATCTCCAAAATGCTCCTTCTGATCCAAATCCACTTTCTCCTGATTCGCCAAATGTAACAAAGGAGAGAAAGTCATGATTTTATCCTCTCTTTTCTCGCTAGGAACAATCTCCTTAAATGTTATTATAGACTTTTGCTTAAACATTCCCTGTATCTTTTTATACAAATCCCGAATTAAAAGTGTAATATCGTACTGCCTCTCAGGAATAACAAGATTCTCAGGAATACGATTCCTTTCAGCTATACGAATAAGCCTACGCTCATTCACACTCAAGGCCTTATCCAAAGCATCAAGCAAAT
>JAHFKM010000026.1 GCA_023245385.1 archaeon | reverse complement strand
GTATGCGGGGATATGGAATTCTAGAGCACGTCTTCTTGCTTCTTCTAAGCTAACCCCTCGTGTCGCTGCTGCTTCTAGGTCTGCGATGAGGACATAGGTTTTTGCTCCGTGTTCTTGGAAGTAAGATACTTGTTCGATAACACTTTTTGTTCCAAAGTGGATCTTGTCTGCGGTGGGCATGATTCCAGTAAGAACATAATACGGAGTTTTGTTTTTAATGCAGCTTGCGATTCTTGAAAGGTCTCTGCCTGCGAAGACGATGCCTCTTCGCATCAGTCGGTTTGGATTGGGGAAAAGTTTTTGATCAAAGAATTCTAGACCGAAGTCTTTGACTATCTTCTGATAATCTACTACAAGTTCTGATCCCCAATGGTCGATAACCTTTTGATCCTTTGATTTTTCTCTCATAAATTTCTTTTCAGAATTGTTTACTTTTAAAGGTACCGATTACTTAATAAAGAAGTTTAAAGAAAAAAAGATGATGAAACATGATCTTCGCATCACCGTATATTTAATTCTTCTTTTTGTGTTTGCGCATCTGATTGGTTTGTTTATTATTCAGCATTATCTTCCTGAGGAGCAGCGTCTTCCTTTGAATATTGAGAAGCCAAAATTAGAGGAGAAAACTTCGTATATCCCTATTTTTTTGGCGATTTTGTTCGCTTCCAGTGTAGCTTTATTATTAGTGAAATTTAAGGCCTTGGGGCTTTGGAAATTGTGGTTTTGTCTCTCTGTTTTTTTTACCTTGACGATCGCGTTTTCTGCGTTTTTTCCACAGTTGATTGCGATTCCTCTTTCTCTAGTGATGGTTTTTTTTAAGGTGATTAAGCCAAAGATGATGGTGCATAATTTTACTGAGATGTTTATTTATGGTGGTTTGGCTGCTTTGTTTGTTCCTGTTTTAAATTTTTTTTCTATTATTATTTTGCTTGTATTAATTTCTTTGTACGATATGGTTGCTGTCTGGAAAACAAAACATATGATTTCTTTAGCGAAGTTTCAGTCTGAGTCAAAGATTTTTGCTGGTCTTTTTATTCCTTATGAAAAAAAAGAATATAGTACTCCTGTGAAGCTTGAGAAAAAAACCTATACACAAGTGAAGCATCTTGAGCGTCATGCGATTCTTGGCGGAGGAGATATTGGATTTCCTTTGTTATTCTCCGGGGTTGTGTTAAAGTCTTATGGTTTTCTTCCTGGTTTAGTTGTTTCTCTTGTTACCGCCGTGTCTTTATTCTTATTATTTTCTTTTGCTGAGAAACACAAGTTTTATCCTGCGATGCCTTTCTTGAGCGTTGGGTGTTTGGTAGGATACGGTGTGATGCATCTTATTTTTTTGTAAGAAAATCTATTTGTGATAGGGAAGTCCTTTGTTGATACTATAAGCTCTGTAAAGTTGTTCTAGGAGCATGACTCTGGCGAGCTCGTGGGGGAAAGTCATTGGCGAGAAACTGAGAGAGAATTTTGCTTTTTCAAAAACTTCTTTTGGTAAACCTTGTTCATCTCCAAGGTAAAAGGCGAGTTTTTCTAATTCTTTTTTCTTGAGGAAGTTTGCGAGTTCTTCGCTTGAATATTGTTTGCCATTGATTGCTAAAATGATAATACTATGATCTTGTTCTAGTGTTTTTATGAGTGCTTCTTTGCTGAATTCTTTGTATTCTATTTTTGTAAATCTTTTTAATCGTTGAAGGTAAGTAGTAATGGCTTGTGTAAAGAATGTTTCTTTTGTTTTTCCAATGGTGAAAATTTTTATCATATGTCAGACCACATATAGAGAGAAAGGATTTGGTTTTCGCAGCAAGCGTGTTGTTCAGGAAGAGGATTTCCACTACTATCTTTCTCTGTGACCGGGCATGATGACGGTGGTGTTCGTGGACAAGGTTTTGTTGCTGGTCCTGGCGCGGTGACATCTCTTTGACTTAAAAATACCGATTTTGTGTAAATAGAAGTTTGAATGTTTCCAAGAAGTGCTGCGTCAAATTCATTTTTTATTGTTAAAGAAGGGACTGTTGGAAAATAATAAGAACATTCTGGTTCTCCACCAAGACTAAAAGCTCCTGCGGTACAAACTTTGAACGCGAATTTCCATGGGCTGAATACAGGTAAAGATCCTATGACAAAATTTTTGATTGTATCCATATTCCTATCAAGAACTACTGCTTCACGGAAGCTTGGATCGTTTTGTACTCTTTTGAGAATTGCAGATAAAGTTGTGTCTAATTCTGCTGGAATTTTTCCAGTAGGTTTTGGAATTTGAGGAAGAATATTGACGATGTAAACAAAAACAATAACAATAGCAATGATCGCTTCGATGATTCTGATAAAACCTCTTTTATTCTTTTTTACCATACTGCTAAGCTCACCACTACCGGTACTTTTATTCCATCTTCGTTTAATATAAACGTATTGAATTGTCTTGTTCGTATATCCGCTTCCAATGGGGGAGGGATTTGAGGAAAGGCAATGTCTATACTTTCTGCTCCTGATGCGACATCTAGATCTGGGCTGAAAATATGAATGTGGAAGTCTCTGCTTTCTGGGAAACCTATTGATTTTTTAAAACAGTCATATCCTTTTTCTGTAAAGGTTCCTAAGGGGTTAGAACATTTTGGTTCTTTATCTTCCCATATACCCAAACTTAAGAGATCTGTTAAATAAAGTCCATCTATCTTTTCAGGAACACCAAGAGTGTATTGAAGTTCACAATGATTTCGTAAAATAGAACTTGAACCTGGGAGAACTGTTGAATCATATTTTATTAAAGGACAGCTATCAGGAATTGGAGAACTTGTACTACTACATTCATAGTCTGTAATAATACATGCTCGTAGTGGTGTTTTTACACCTGGTGTAAGTTCTATTGTATCTAAAGTATAACTAGGAGGAATATAATCAGGATCGAGTTCTTTGGTTGCGTAAATCATGAGATATTTTCTTTTTGGATAATCTGAATCAAAACTATCTTTTATTTTCAAGACAGGATTTCTCACCGCAACTTCAGGAGAAAGGCTATCTGCTAGGAGAAATTTTAATTTCCTTTCTTCTTTGTGTGTTTTATCATTTCCCCGCCCATAGTGTGGTCCAAAGTTTTTCTTAGAATCTTTATCTTCTCCTATTCTTTTTTTATGACGAGTTGACGGAGGGGTTGCACATTTATTTGCGCTATCACAAAACCCATTTTGACAAAGATCATCGGAAGTACAAGATATGCTATCAGGAGCAAGAGCACATGTAGAAGAAGAAGAAGAAGAAGAAGAAGAAGAACAGTAGTTGCTTAAGCAGTCAGAAGCACTTCCACAAGAAGCTCCTATTGGAAGTTCTGTAGTTCCAGTTAAACTACCCAGTTCGGTAGCTGTATCACTTGAAGTATCTGAAACTGCGGAGTAGAACATAAGGATTTTCTTTTCAATATCAAGAATAAGTTCACTTGCCTCATAATTAATATCAAAAATTTCAAATTTTGATTTTTGATCACATCCTGGAGTAATAGTAGCATCACAAGTATCACAAGTAATTTTCTCTCCACTAAGAGAAGGAGGATTAGGATAATGACAGACACCAGCAAAGGAAATAACACTCCCATCAAAGTCATTGGAGGTTTTAATATCAAAAGAACTACAGCTTGAATCAAGACACACTTCAAATCGTACCGGTTCCACAAACACAGGTTGTTGAATGACTTCCCAACTTAGCTTTTTTTCAATGCCATCTTGAACAACATTCAATAAATTTTGACTTTCAAAAACAGGGTGAATGCCTGGTTTAAAAAGAACGAGAATAAATCCAACAGCAAGTAAAAACAAACCAAGCGCGATAATCCAATCTACTCCTTCTGCGATTCCTTTTTTAGTGTTCATGTTTCTCCCCAGAAGCGTTTCATAAAAAAGAACAGAGAAACTGAAGAGCTTGTGGTTACTGGAACAGATCCTGTTGCGCCAAGTAAACCACTAATAGTAACCATAAGTAAGTATCCACCAATGACCATAATAATTGCGTGTTTGATTCCTGAAGTATAACTGTCATCTGCGAATTTTCCAAGCATCAGCCCTGCGAAGAGTCCTTGAACCACAATGGTAAGAATAAAGATTGGACCAAGATCTGCTTTTGCTGCTGACAATGAGCTTCCTCCAAGTGTTGCTGAGAGCCCCTGCGCAACTTCTCCACCTATTTCTCCGAGTTTTGGAATAAGATAGATTTGCATAATAATCATAATTGCGATAAAAACAAAGAAAATAATATACCCCTGAATTGTTTGTCCATAAGATTGACTTTTTTGCTCATCACGAAGTTTTTTTATTTCGAGAACTGAACTTGAGACTGCTTCAAGAACTGCCGCAAGATCCCCTCCTGATTTTTCCGCTTGGATAACAATTCCTATGGACCGTTTGATGACTGGATTTTTTGTATCGTTGGCGAAAATAGTAAATGCATCATGAAGAGGATATCCCCATTCTATATGATTAGCGAGTTTCGCAACATAAGGAGAGAGCGCTCCAAAGCTGACTCCTGAAGATTTGACATGAAGAATAGATTGTGGTATTGAAACACCTGATCGTACTGTCTCTACAAGCCCACGGACGAATTCTAAGAATTTTACTTCGAGCTCTTTTTGTCGTTTGTTTTCTGCTAAGATATCTTGAATGAAAGGAAAACCTCCAAAAAACAAACCAATAACTAAGAGAGGAGAAAAGTACCATTTTGTTGGTCCGAAAGGATATTGAAAACTAAAAAAAAAGAAAAAATCTAAAAGAGAAACAGCAAGAGCTAAAAAAATACCAAGATAATGTTTCCATTTGAGTTCGAGAGTTGTCATTTTAAAATCCTGAGCTTTGTGTTTTTAAAAAAAAGATAAATCCTAAATTTAAAAGAGGAAGCGCGATTCCGACACCAAGATATGCTAAAATTCTAACTGAGACTCCACCTATTTCCCCACCAATACTATTAATAATTGCGAGAGTAATAATAAGCAAGAGTGGTGAGGCAATAAGAACTGAAGTATAAACTTCTGAAAACGTTCCAAGAGCCTCTACCCTTTTTTTTCTGTCTAACCTGTAAATATTTAAAGCGTCATCTGCTTTTTCTTTTAAGTAACCTTTTAAGTCCCCTCCTGTTTCTATAGTAGAGATCATGCCGTTAAGCAGTTCTTTTAATTCTTCGCTCGGTGTTGACGCTGCGACATTTCTAAGAGCATTTGATAAATTATATCCAAACAAGTTAACATAATTAAGTATTTTTTTTATTTCTTTTTTAAGTTCTGGATACTCATCTGACTCTGCGAGCAATTCGAAAATACTAATAGGAGCTGCTCCTGATCCTGCTACCGCACTCATATGCACAAGAGCGAAGGGCAAATCTGCTTTGATTGCTTTTTGTCTATCTCCGATAAGACTCGCTGGATAAATGTAAAGCGCTGGTGGCGTTAAAAGCGCGAAGAATATTGAAAATCCTAAGACCCAAAAATAACTTAAAGGATAGACAGTATTTACCATCCACCAAAAGACAGAAAGAAAAAGTAAGAAAAAAGGAAAGGCAAGTAATGAAAAAAAGAGAATACTTGCCACATAACTTCTGGAAAGGATGTTCATATTTACCTTTAGAAAAGTGTCGAAAAGTGGTTTAAAAAATTTTGGATATTTCTTAATTAAATCATCTGCGAAATGTTTCATGAACGTGTTGGCGAGTGCACCTATTTGATTTGGTTTGTACAGAGTGAAGTCTGCTGTTTTTGTTTCTTTTATTTTCTTTTTTGCTTTAAGTTTTTCGATCTTAACAAAATCCTCAAGTTCTTCTTTTTTTATACCAAGTTCTTTGATATAGCGTTCTTTTTCTTTTTTTTCTAAAATACGGAAACTTACTGAGGAAAATGTATGCGGAACTGTCAAGACTTGTTCTACTACTGCTGGTTCTTGAAGAGGTCTTACAAGGGGTTGTGGAATAAAATTTTTTTTAGGTGTAGGCTTAACAGGAATTGGCGGTGTTTTAACTGGACTCGGTCGAGGAGTTTGTTGTAAAGGAAGTTGTTGAAAAAGAAGTGAGCTTTCTTCTTCTATTTTTTTACATAAAGAGAGAATAGTTTGTGTTTTAAGCGTTGGATCAGTTAATATTTTTGCTCGTTTAAGCTCTTCAACCGCTACTTGCATATTTTTGACATGAACAACAAGACTAGCCATTTTTCTCCTGTCCGACTTCCTTTTTTATTGCGGAAAGTAAGGCGAGAATCTGGTTTTGTAAAGAGCGGAGTTTAAAGTCTAATAATTTTGTCTCTTCTCCCTTTACGGAAGTTCTTTTTTGAAGAAACAATTCGTACTGTTGAGCTACTTCCAAGAGCACGTCAGTATTATATTTTAAAAGGGATAAACTCATTTTCCTAAATTAAACCTTCTTATGATTATTTCCGGAGATTTGTAATATTCATGAATAATTTTTTGTACTTCTTTGTAGTTAGTAATTCCTTTGCGAAGCAGGGTCTTAAGGAGTTCTGAACGGAGTTTAAATTCATTCATAACTTGTTCTTTGCTTATACCATAATGAACTGAGATTGTTTCGAAGACTTTGCTTGCGGAGTTAAAACTAAATGTATCATTGATTGGATTCCATTTGAAGACCGTGTTTATTTTCTCTGCACCCAATTCTTCTTTGACTTCTAAAATTTCATCTACACTTGAAACTTTTCTTACTTCTTTTCCTTTGACTTTACTTTGTTGCATAACAATGACTGCTGCCATAGCTTCGATGAGTGATCCTGAAAGTTCAATAGGTGGTGTAACAAGTCTTCTGATCAATGTAGCTACTGATTCTGCGTGCATAGTCGCGACTGAAGGATGTCCGCTTGACATTGCCTGGAAGAGGATGAATGCTTCTTTTCCTCTTACTTCTCCTACAATAATATAATCTGGTCTTTGACGAAAAGAAGCTTTTAACAAATCGAACAGACTTACTTCTCCATATTTTGTTCCGACTAAATTACTTAATCCTACTCCTGCGCGTGAGACTGAAGGAAGCCAATTTTCGTGTTCTAAACTTAGTTCTCTTGTGTCTTCAATTGAGACAACTCTTGATTGAGGTGGGATGAAGAATGCTACTGCATTGAGAAAACTAGTTTTTCCAGTTCCAGTTCCTCCGATGACCATAAAACTGTTTTCGTATTCAATTAACATCCAGATATAAGCGAGTATTTCTGGAGAGACAGTTCCTTTTTGCATCAGTTGGATTGGACTCCATGGCTCTTTTGTAAATCTTCTCACTGTAAAGGTTGGTCCCTTTGAAGTAACATCTGTTGTGTATGTTGCGTTTAAACGCGATCCGTCTTGAAGTGATCCGTCGAGAAGTGGTTCAGCATAGCTTATATATTTTCCGCATTTTTGTGCGAGTTTTTCTACAAAAGATGCTAAACCGTGAATGTCCTTGTAAATTAAATTCGTTCTGATATTTCTATATTTTCTATGAACAACATACAAGGGAGAGTTGATACCATTACATTCAACGTCTTCAATGAAGTAATCGTTCATTAATGGTTCGAGTTCGTTTAATCCTATGAAGTCTCTGTAAATATAATACATGATCTTTAAGTAAGATTCCATATTAAGAGGAATTGCAAGTTCTGTCAATAAAATTTTGATATTTTTTTCCAAATAGAGCAGAACAATGTCTCTTGTGTTGACGCTGATATAGCTAAGGTTGATAAGTTCTTTAATTCCTTCTTCGAGTGTTTTGAGGATTTCTTTCTCTTTGTCAGTCAGAGCTGGTTCTTCGATGTCGTAGACAAGTTCTGTGTTTGCTGTGTCCCAGTGGATGTGTGCGAAGGTGTAGGGGGGTATGAGTGGATATTTTATATTTAATTGTTTGGGATCTTTTACATCTGGAAGATTTGGAATATTATCATTTGATTCTAATCTGAAAAGTGGTTTTTCTCCTACTATCGAGGGGAGTTTTGTTATTTGTTGATTCAATGTTGGTTTTTTTCTCGCGAAGAGAAGAATCATAATAATACCAAAAATTAAGATTATGATACTTACGCTGAGAATAATAATGATATTTGTTTCAAGTCCGAGAATCATCCTCTTTTTTCCTCATCTTGGAAATCTGTTCTTGTTTATATAAACGTTTCGGGAACAATTTTTTTTCTAGGTAACTAATTATTTTTTTATAAGTTTTTTAAAAATTCTTTTATGCTGAACGTTGGACTATTTCAACTGTCGGTAATGCTGGCGGGCAAGATTCTAGAGCAGTTGTAGCTCTACTTAGACAAGTACACCAATTCAGTGTAGGGCATGATGGAGGAGTGCAAGTATCTTTTACTGGAGCTCCATAAGGTCCTGCTGATAATCCTGTTTCTCCTTGTGGTCCGCAGGATACACCGGAATTTCTGATGACTAGAGGAGTATTGCCTGCAATAGTGGTAAGTGGAGAAGTATAGTGGAGGTAAGCTTTGTCTCTGTACTCTAAGGAAAGCTCTGTGAGATAATCCTTATTCAAAGGACTAGGAGCGTTTACAATGATTTTTACATTTCCTTCAAGAATACTTGGACATTTAGCAGGATCAAGAGGATCCGTGCATGGTTCTGCGAGTAAGGCTTTGCTGGGATAAGTCCAGATGATTTTGTGATTATCGTTGTCAATTTTAAATTCTCCTTTGCGTATATCTATTGTGAGTGGTCTTTGTGCGCCTGATCCTTCTCGTGCGACTTCTCGAATGTTTGAGTCAAGAACCTGGAAGACCCCTTTGGTTTGGACAATAATATTTTTATCTCTTAATCTGTTAATGACTGGAGTGAATGCTGCGAGAATGATTCCGATGATAACAATTCCTAATCCAAAATAAAGGATTGCTGATACCCAAATATCTCCTTTTTTTGTTTTCATCTTCGTCTTTAAAATTTAAAAAAAAGAAAAAAAAGCTCGTGAGAGCTTTATTCTGTTGTTATTTCTAATTCATTTTGGCAGACTGATGGTACTTCAGTTGGATCACTTGGATCTGCTCTAACTACTGCTTTAAGAGTTACTTTATCTCCAACAGCAAAACCTGCAGGAAATACTGCTGAAACACCAGCTAGTGATTTTATGCTATAAGAACCTACAAAATCTGCAAACTTAGGCTTAAATGATGTTACTGCTACAGTAGAAACACCTTGGAAGAGAGTCGCAGATTTAACACCTGCCTTTTCCAGTGTCAATATATACCCATTAATAGGTGCGGCATTTTTAGTATTATCCACGGTTATATCCAGCTTTCCTCCATTTATTTTAGTAGAAAATTCTAATCCAGCTAAATCTGAAGTGCATAAATTACTAATTGTTGCTCCTCTTGATGTTTTGTCCTGGATAGTTTTGAAAAATCCAGTTCCCCAATAGATCACGGCTGCTGCTAGAACTATCGTGAATCCGATAATTATAACTGTTGCGATCAGTGGGCTTATTCCTTTTTTGTTTAGTTTTTTTGTTGACATTAGTAATGTCACCTCCGGTTAATATTAACTGCAAGTTACCTCTACGAGTTTTTCTGCACAGGTAACGACTTTACCGTCTTTAATGACGATTGGGAATAAAGTGAGTTTTGAAATTTTTCCAGAAAGCGTTTTGTCCTTATTTTCTCCCGGATTAAGATCCATTTCTGAGGCAAAGCTTGGATTGTCATCTGCTTTGATTCTGAATCCTGCGATGTCTGTTTTTCCCGCATTTTGAATAGAGATAATAGTTTTAAAGTCTGAACCGATTCCAGAAGATTTGCATTTTGAAACAACCACCTCTATTTCTGCCATTTGTTGCGCCGTACATTTGACACCTTGTTTATCGCTGAAGAGTTTGACTTCTTTTGATAAGAAGATCCAGAGAAGAGCTGCAATAACAATGGTCGCGCCGATAAGAATAACTGTAGCTATTAGTGGGCTTATTCCTCTTTTATTCTGTTTCAAACTTCTTTCACCTGCTCTTTTTAGCTGAGTACTTATTTATAATGCTTTTTGTTTCATAAGCCTTATATGAGAATAGGTATTTGCTTTTTGACGAAGATAAAGAATTTTTCCAAGATCCTCTTTCAGAACAGCTAATTTTTGCTCCTGAACAAGATTGGGCAGTTTTACTAAAGGAAGAGAATTTCTTTTACTTCTTTGAAATCAGGGTCTCCTATAACAAATTTTGCTTCAGTACTCTTTGCACTTTGAAAATGGATTGCATCAGCTAAGCTAAGATTCTTACTTATTTTCCTCAGCTCAAATTTTAATTTTCCGGCGTCGATTGCAATCTCTTTACTCAAAGGAATAATTTTAGCTTTACTTTCAATAAAACTTAAGAAAGGTTCCAAACCACGCAGTATTCTCGGCACCGGAATAAGAACTTTTTTTGATTAAAGGTTTTGCTCGCGACACCCGCGCCAAGTGCGCGCAGAACTTATATAATCGTAAGACCATTTGTTACTCTAGTATTAGCAAGTT
>JAHFKM010000025.1 GCA_023245385.1 archaeon | reverse complement strand
TCATCCTTCACACAGACCGCAGCAACCTTATGCACGATTCTCATCACCTTTACAAAATAAACATAATTAATAAAATTACCTGTTCAAACGAAGATAACACGGACCGCGCTCTTTCCCTTCTATACTCCCATTCCACGCGCTCGTTCTGTACTTTTCCTCAACTAACTTTTTAACCAACAACTTTTCTTCACCAGACAGAGTTCCAAGCTTGAACCTTTTTCCTTTCATGAACGAAACTTTCACCTCCTCATAAACCTCACCGAACTTTAGGTTTCCCTCCTCAAACACGCTCGTAATTTCTTTTTTCACCAGCTCTTCCTTACCTCTCAAATTCAACACCTTCATCGTTCTCTCACAATCAAATTCAAAGATTAAGGTTCCATGCTGCAACAAAACTCCATTCACTCTCGCCTGCGCATTCCCAGAAATCTTTCTTCCAGCCACACGAAGATCATTCTTCTCCAAGACCGCATTAATGCCAAGATTCTTTAAAGCCAAGAGCATCCACGAACAAATCTCTTTGTAAGATTCTAAAAGATCCTTCGGGAAAAAATCCTGAGGAGCAATCACACTATACGTCAAATCACTCGACTCATGCAAGACCGCGCTTCCCCCAGTAAGACGACGGACACAATCAATCTTCTGCTCTTCACAAAATTTCACATTAACATCTGAAGCTTTTTGAAAATACCCCAAAGAAACCGCGGCCGGACTCCACTGATAAAATCTTATTGTCGGAGGACTCTTCTTTTTTCCAACCGAAAACGTCAATGCTTCATCAATCGCCATATTTGTAAAAGCATCACTCTTTTCTAACTCAATCAAACGCCAGATCATTGTTCAGAAGATACTACCGTCAATGCTTCCTCACCCTCATGATTCGGCAAGTACCCCTTATCCGGAGGAAGATATAATGGCAAGACTAATTTATTTTTCTTCGCCTCTTCAATCTCTTTCAATGGAATTTCAAACAACTTTATCTTTTCACTGTCAAAAGGATGCTCAACTAAAAGAACGTTGAAAAATAACTTTCTCTCCTTCACAAAAAACACATGATTGTCCCTTGCTTTCTCCTCCTTAAAAATCCGATAAAAAAAATGCGCACGATCAACAGCAAGATAACCCGCAGCCTCACAAATCTGATTCACTTCAATGATATCCATAACATTTAGCTGAGAACACTTCTATATAAACTTTTAATTCCAAAGATTTATAACTTATTTCCCTGCAAGCAAGCATAAGAAAATGGAACACCTTGCTATCATGAAAAAATCCTGGAAACTTTCAGATAAAATTCTTTCAGGAGAGAAAACGATTGAATCACGCTGGTACAAAAACAAAGCACCACCTTGGGGAAAAATATACGCTGGAGAAACAGTTTACTTCAAAAATTCTGGAGAACCAATCACTATCAAAGCAAAAGTTAAACAAGTTATTCAATATTCCTCCCTCACTCAAGAAAAAGTAGAAGAAATCCTAAAAAATTACCATTTACCCATTGGAATACCTGCAGATAAAATAAAAACATTTTCAGAACAATTCAAAAACAAACACTACTGCATTTTAATTTTCATAAAAGATCCTAAGAAAATTGAACCTTTTGAAATAAACAAAAAAGGATTTGGAAATATGGCAGCTTGGATTACTATCAAAAGTATTGAAAATATTAAAATAAAAAACTAAAAACATTTTTATACTCCCTTCAAGCCTGCTACACTTATGAACTTACCTTACCAAGAACTCGGATTTATGTGCGGCCTCGAGCTCCATCAACAAAGAGCTGGGAAAAAACTCTTCTGCAACTGCTCAACAGATCTTTCTGAAAAAAAACACCTCTTCGAAATAAAAAGAAAACTACGCGCAACAGCCGGAGAACTCGGAACAGTAGACGCAGCAGCAGCATTCGAACAACTCAGAGACAAAGAATTCCAATACACAGGATACGAACACGAAGCATGCTTAGTTGAATCAGATGAAGAACCACCCCACCCAATCAACGAAGAACACTTACAAGAAACACTCGCATTAGCCACACTTCTCAAACTCGAAATCCCAGACACACTCTTTGTCATGAGAAAAATCGTCACAGACGGATCAGCATGCTCAGGATTCCAAAGAACAATGCTCGCAGGACTAGAAAGCAAAGACTCTTTTCTAGAAACAAACAAAGGTAAAGTAAAAATAACTCAACTCAACTTAGAAGAAGACTCCTGCAAAGTTTTGAAACGCGAAGACAAAATAACACACTACTCCCTCTCCAGACTCGGAATCCCGCTCTGGGAAGTCAGCACAGACGCCACCATCAAAGATCCAGAACACGCACTCGAAGTAGCCAAACACCTAGGCATGATCTTCAGAAGCTTCACCGGCGTCAAACGCGGACTTGGAAGTATCAGACAAGACATCAACGTCAGCATCAAAGACGGAGAAAGAATCGAAGTCAAAGGATGGCAAGATTTGAAAACACTTCCACTCTTAATTCAAAATGAAGTCCTTAGACAAAAAAACTTACTTGAACTCAAAGAAGAATTAAAAAAAAGAGGACTCACAACAATCAACGAACACCCCTTAGAGGTTACAGACATTTTCAAACACTCAAACTCTAAAATAATTTCTTCACAAACCAACCAGGAAGGAAAAGTATTCGCTTTAAAACTACCAAAATTCGCAGGACTTTTAAAAAAAGAAGTCTGTCCAGGAAAAACATTAGGAAAAGAACTCGCAGAATACGCAATGGCCTATGGAACCAAAGGCATGATCCACACAGACGAAGACCTTACCAAATACGGATTAGTACCAGAATTTGATACTACCTGTAAAAAACTTTCAAGCAAACCAGAAGACTTAGTACTCATTATCACAGAAAAAGAAACAAAAGCAATCAACGCTGTCTTAGAACGAGCAAAATATTGTTTAACAGGAATACCAAAAGAAACACGCGTACCAAATCACCTTAACGCCACCAGCTCCTTCGCAAGACCCTTACCTGGCGCAGGAAGAATGTACCCAGAATCAGACTTATACCCAATAAAAATTACAAAAAAACTTTTACAAACTCTTGAACTTCCCGAACTCTTAGCTGAAAAAATAGAACGACTAGCTCAAGAATACGATCTCAATCCTGACCTCGTTCAAGAAGCACTTAAAGAAGGACTAGAACTAGAAAATTATTTTAAAAAATACAAAAAAATACCTCCTCATTTTATAACAACACTTCTCTTAGAAAAACCAAAAGAAATCAAAACCCGCTTCAACCTAGATAGCTCCCTCCTAAAAGAAAAAGATTTTGAAACAGTTCTAGAATTACTCTCAACAAACAAGATTCAGAAAGAAACAATTATTGATGTGCTTATAGAACTTCTTCAAACCGAAAAAATAGACTTAAAAAAATACGAAAAAATCTCAGACAAAGAACTTGAAGAAGGTATTAAAAACATTTTAAACAAAAATAAAAACGCTCCTTTCAACGCACTCATGGGAGAAGCAATGAAAATTTACAAAGGAAAATGTGATTCTAAAAAAATCATAGAACTCATCAAAAAACACCAATGAAAACCTATGGAATCTTAGGATTACTCTTAATTCTTCTAACAGAACTAAATTTCTATTTCAAAATAGAACCATTCGCCTACTGGTACTTCCCTCTCATCTGGACAGGATACATCTTATTCTTAGACGCAACTATTTACAAACTCAAAGGAAATTCCTTACTCTCAAACCATCCAAAACGATTAATCTTCCTTATCTTCCTATCCTTAGCAACATGGTGGATCTTTGAATTTATCAATTACTTTACAGGGAACTGGCATTATACCCTCGATAAACTCTATCAATTCTCCATTAAAAACTGGAAAGACTTCCAACAAATTTTTTCTAAATATCTCTCCTTCGCAACAGTCATACCAGCCCTCTTTGAAACAGCAGAATTAATTCTCACCCTCCACTGGTTCGACCACATCAGCTTCAAACACAAACATACCATCACTAAAAATTTACTTTTCATTCTCCTCATTCTCGGATTGCTTTCACTCTTACTTCCCTTAATGTATCCTGCATTCTTCTTCCCTCTAGTCTGGGTTTGCTTTTTCTTCTTCCTTGATCCAATCAATTACTTAAACAAACAACCCTCAATCATTCAGCATTTGAAAGATCGCCACTTGAAAATCCCCTTAACTTTTGCTTTCGCATCTTTAATCTGCGGATTTTTCTGGGAATTTTGGAATTACTGGGCTCTACGAAAATGGACTTATACAATTCCCTACTTCAACTGGTTAAAAATTTTTGAAATGCCCTTACTCGGCTACCTTGGATATTTAGGTTTCGGTCTTGAAACCTACGCCATCATCGTTTTCGCACGCTACAACTACAGAAAACTAGTTCACAAAAATATTTAGGGCTTAACTTTTTCCTAGATTCCTTCCGTGAAAAAACTCTAGAAAGCTTTAAATATTATCCGGCGATCACATTCTTTACTATGAATCCAACATTATTTTATCAGGAGGCTGATTAATATTATCATTCCAATCACCTGCTTTTCATGTGGTAAACCTGTCGCTCACCTCTGGGAAGATTTTAAAGAACGAGTCTCTAAAGGAGAAGAAAGAAAAAAAATCATGGATGAACTCGGTCTAGAACGATACTGCTGCCGCGCCTTATTCATGGGACATGTTGACCTTCTTGAAACCGTCGCCAAATTTAAAAAAGCCTAAAAACTCTTTCTCCTCTAAAAAAATGAAAGCACTCCTTTTATTATCAGGTGGTTTTGACTCTGTCGTCGCAGGATTTCTGATGAAAAAAAAAGGCTTAGAACTCCTAGCAATTCACTTCTCACACGAACCCTTCACAGACAACAAAGCAGAACTTAAAACAAAAAAACTCGCTGCAATCCTCAACATACAAACACTTTTCGTAGCAAAAGCAGGAGAAGCATTCGGAGAACTCACAAAATCCTGCAACCATAAACTTTATTTTGTCCTCTCCAAACGCCTGATGTATAAAGTCGCAGACACAATCGCAAAAAAAGAACACTGCACCTTTTTAATTACAGGAGAAAACATCGGCCAAGTAAGCTCCCAAGTACTAAGCAACCTACAAAACATCGATCGCGCCTCTTCTCTTCCTGTCCTACGACCCTTACTCTGTTTTGACAAAGAAGAAATTATTCACCTCGCAAGAACATTCGGAACCTACGAAACCTCCTGCGGCCCAGAAATATGTGACATCCTCGGACCAAAACATCCTGCGACACATTCAAAAAATTCTGAAATCATTCTCCAAGAGTCTAAACTCGACACTGAAGCTTTAATACACTCAATCTTAGCAAAGATTAAAAAAGAAGAACTAACGACATTAAAAAATGAAAGTATTTATTGAACGATCACACGAACATAAAGAAGTCCCCGCTTCCTCAGTCGCTGAACTTTTAAAAAAACTAAAACTCAACCCTACAGCCGTCTTAGTTGTAAAAAATGGAAAACTCGTCACAGAAAATACCAAACTAAAAAACACTGACGATATAAAAATTTTATCAGTAATCTCAGGTGGCTAAGCCCTTTTTCTCCTAAAACCCCTCTAAAAAAGCTTAAAAATTCGCAAGTTATATAAATGATCAGATACGGAAAATACAAGGGGGTGACAAGAAAATATGCCAGCAAAAAAACCGTTCGGTGGAATTACAATAGATTTTAAAGGACGCGATGAAACTATGGAAGATGTTTTTGGAAGCAAGCCAATTCCTCCAAGTGAAATGACCAAAAAAATCTGGGCGTTTGTTAAAGGTAAAAAATTATTAAAAAGATAAATCATCTTATCTTTCTTTTTTATTTTTCATCTTAGAAACTCAGAAAAATCTCTCCTCAAAAAAAATTCTAAAGTTTCACCCAAAAAAAAAGTTCACACTCAAATAATATTCTACGAAATTTTCTATTAATCAAGTGAATAAGCTTATAAGTTTTCTACATACACTCTTTCCATGGTTTGCAAAAAATGCCTCGAAAACCCAGCCATCACACTCCCCAATAGTAATATTTCTTTATGTAAATCCTGCTTTTTCAAATACTTTGAAAGAAAAGTCTTCAAAACAATAAAAGATTACAAACTCATCGAACAAGGAGAACATATTGGCGTCGCATGCTCAGGAGGTAAAGATTCTACTTCAGTCCTTTATTTAATTAAAAAATTCTCAGAAAAAAGAAAAAATATTACCATAACAGCCTTAGCAGTTGACGAAGGAATCAAAGGATACAGAGACACATCACTAGAAAGCTTAAAAAAATTCTGCGACAAAGAAAAAATACCACTGCATATTCTCAGCTATAAAGAATCCTTCGGAAAAGACTTAGACAGTATTGTCAAAAAGTTTCCAAGACCCTGTTCCATCTGCGGAGTATTCAGAAGATACCTCCTCAATAAAGGCTCAAAAAACTTAGGATTTACCAAATTAGCAACAGGACACAACCTTGATGACGAAGCACAATCAATCATGATGAACCAGTTCAGAAGCAATATGAAAGTGTCTGCTCGTCTCGGTCCAATAACAGGAATTGTAAAAAATAAAAATTTTATTCCAAGAATCAAACCTCTCTACTTCTTAATGGAAAAAGAAGTCGCTGCTTACGCGTTTCTCAAAGGATTTATTGATAAATATAGCGAGTGTCCGCACACAAATACTTCTTATCGTGGAAACGTTCGAGACTTTCTTTATGATTTTGAAGCAAAATTTCCAGGAACAAAACATAATATTGTTCTCTCCTTCTTAGAAATCCTCCCTTTATTAAAAAAAAATCAAGAATACAAAGGATCCTTAAACGAATGTGAAGCCTGCGGAGAACCCTGCTCCCAAAAGATTTGTCAAGCCTGCACTTATGTTGAAACAGTTGTGAAAAAGATTTAACTAGTACAATCTCTATTTTAGAGCAATCAAATCATGAAACGATTAATTTTAAATAGGGAAAAGAACCCGTAAAAAAGGGTGTAAAAAGTGGAACAAAACGTCCAAATCTTATGCAAAAAATGTACTTCAAAAGTCGCTGTTTCTCAAATGCACTATGATAAATCAGGAGAAAACCTTATTTGCACCCCCTGTTATAATAAACTCTACATAAAAACAACTCCAGAACAATCAGAAATATATCAATCAAGCAATTCAAACAGGATCAAATACCACTGTTTAAGCTGCGGCTACAAATTTTCAAGAACAGAAGAATTCTCCTTTGGAGGAAAATGCTTCAACTGCGGAAAACAAACAGTTCAAAGAGAAGACACAAAACAAGTTTTACTCAAAGATTCAAAACATTTACTCGACTACTAATCATTCTTATGAATTATAACATTCTCGCCCAAGGATATAATGAACTTTATAAAGAAGAACAAATTGAGAAGCTCGCGTTTATTCAACAAAAAATACAAATAAAAAAATCAGACCTTCTTTTAGATATCGGATGCGGAACAGGAATCTCTACCACCTATTTTCAGTGTGAAAGTATAGGCATTGATCCTTCTTTTGAAATGATACAGCAAGGAAAAGAAAATTTAATCCTTGGAAGAGCAGAAGCTTTACCCTTTAAAGATCATTCTTTTGACATCATCCTCTCTGTGACTGCACTTCATAACTTCTCAAATTATAAAAAAGCTTTTCACGAAATGAAAAGAGTTCTCAAAAAGAAAGGAAAAATAATTCTTACCCTACTAAAACAATCAAAAAATTGTGATAAAATAAAAAAATTCTTATTAGATCAAATACCCTTTACTCTTTATTCTCTTGAAAAAGATCTTGTGCTTATTTATCCTTCTCATGAAGACGAAGATACACCCTTCTAGCAACTCTCGCCCGACTATTATTAAGATACGCAGCTTCAGGAAAAACATCTAAATCTCGTACAGCTCCAAGAAAAGTTTCTTCATCCCCCGCTCTAATAATCTCCCCTACATAACGCATTGACCTGTCTTCTCTTTCATAATCTGTAGGATTAAAAGCTTTTACAAGATCAGTTAATCTTTTTGTCATAAAAAAATAATCACTAACTCCCTTAAATATATTTCTATACTCTATATATTTTATATTTTTCATAAGATAAAAGAGTTTTTAAGCACAAAAAAATAAAAAACACAATGCCAGAACTTCTCCCAAGCTCAACATCAATAGAAAACCTCATAGGACTAGCAGCAACAAAAATCGCCGAATCAATTCACGCTGACCACATCGTTTCCTTAGAAAGAGAAAAATCCGACATCTACGACGAAGAAAGTCTCTTCTTTGAAGTAAAAGTAAACGTATTCAAAAGATCAGGCACGAATACCTACACCAAAAACGAATATAAATCAAAAATAAAAAAACCAGAATCAGGATCAATTGTTCCCATTAAAGAACTCCTCATGGACGCAATCGCACACAAACTCATCCAAAAAGGAGAACGAGTCGTTTGCGTACAAAACGAAAGCATGGGCTCAGGATACAAAGGCATGCTCTTCATCTTCGACGTCGATAAACTCTTCTTCGACATCTCCACCCACAAACTCGCAGAACACATCCAACCAGATGTTATCGAAGCAGTCATGGACATCGCAATTGAACTTTCACAAGAAGGAAGAGAAGGGAAAAAAGTAGGAACAGCTTTCGTCATCGGAAAAAGAGACATCCTCAAATACACAAAACAACTCATCATCAACCCCTTTATAGGACTAGATGAATCCCTAAGAAAACTCACAGACCCTAACCTTCGCGAAACAGTCAAAGAATTCGCACTCCTTGATGGTGTATTTATCATCGATGAAAATGGCACAATCCTCTCTGCAGGAGCTTACATCGATGTAGACACAGAAGGATTAGAACTTCCCTCAGGACTTGGAACAAGACATAGAAATTGCGCAGCTATTACTACAAAAACAGATGCAATCGCAGTCTGCGTTTCAGAATCAGGAGGAAAAGTGCGTGTTTTTAAAAACGGAAAAATAGTCATGGCACTGTAGGTAGTTTTTTATAGAATTCCCCTCTTAACATTTTTACTGGGCCTGTAGCGCAGCCTGGACAGCGCAACGCACTCCTAATGCGTAGGTCATGAGTTCGAATCTCATCAGGCCCGTTTTCAAAAACTTAATGATACGTAAATACTGTTTTTTTCTTTTCATTCAATTTATACTCACTAAAAAACTCTTTCTCAAACTGATCAAAACTATTTTCTTTTATAGACTCACGAACTTCTTTAAGCAAATTCTGTAAAAAATATAAATTATGAATACTCCCATACCGCTCTCTAATCGGCTCATATGTTCTATACACATGATGAATAAACGCTCTACTGTACTTTTTACAAACAACACACCCACATTTTTCATCCAAAGGACTTTCATCATTCTTATAACTAACTTTTTCTATATTTATTTTCCCCTGCGCAGTAAAAATCCCCCCATGACGCGCATTCATCGTAGGAAAACGAGAATCAAAACAATCAAGCCCTAACCTAATGGCCGAGATAAGATCTTCAGGACTTCCCACACCCATCAAATACCGAGGTTTTTCTTCAGGAATCTGAGGAATACTTGTTTCAATCGCCTGCACCATCAACTCTCTTCCCTCCCCAATACCAAGCCCACCCAAGGCAACACCATCAACATCCAAATTCCCAATAAAACGAGCACTTTTTTCCCGCAGATCTTTAAACGTTCCTCCCTGACAGATTCCAAAAAGCAACTGTTTTTCTCTCGTATGAACCTTCATACAACGCTCAGCCCAAAGATGTGTAATACGCGTACACTCCTCAATCGCTTTTCTTTCAATCCCATAATGAGGCACATAATCCAAAGCCATACACACATCACCACCAACAACCTCTTCTCCCCTGATAATATCCTCCGGCGTGTAAAATTGTATTTTTCCAGTATACGGATTTTTAAAAAACACTCCTTTATCATCTGCCTTATGCAAAAAATTTTTACTTAAAATTTGAAACCCACCAGAATCTGTGAAAATTGTTTTATCCCATTTCATAAAGCGATGAATACCCCCAAATTTTTCCAGAATCTCCAACCCAGGCTTTAAAGAAAGGATAAACGCGTTAGCAATAATCGCCTGACTTCCCACCTCTTCGAGTTCCTCCGGACTAAGCTGTTTCGCTGTTCCTTTCGTCGCTATCGGCATGAAAAATGGCGTCTCCACCTTCCCATGCGCAGTTTCAAGAATTCCCGTTCTCGCTTCCTTATCCTGATTTATTATTTTAAACATTAGCGGAGTTTATAGAATTTTTCTGCATACTTTGTTTTATTATGTATTCCTGCAACTATAGCCCTTATATACACAGGAATAATTAAGGCATACACCCAAAGCTTTTGACTTCTAAACTTCCTCATCGCATTAATCTTTTTATGAAACGTTTGCGTAACATCCACATACAAAGCAGGATGCTGTTCAGGAGCAGCATTCCACACCTCAAACATAAAA
>JAHFKM010000097.1 GCA_023245385.1 archaeon | reverse complement strand
ATCGGAGGAATAAAAGGCATCGGACCAAGAAAAGCACTCAAACTCCTTGAAAAAGAAAAAGACTTTAACAAAATCTTCTCTAACTTAAAAGCAGCATTTGACTGGAAAGAAATTTATGACGTGTTCAGCAAGATTCCTATAAACTCTCACTATACCCTAGAATGGAAACCAATACAATCTGAAAAAGTAAGAAAAATTCTTATAGATAAACACGAATTTCAAACCGAACGCGTTGAAAACATCCTAAACAAACACACACAAGAATCAAAAACACAAAAAGGAATCACAGATTATTTCTGAATCCTCTCTAATTTTTTATGAATAAGCTCTATCCATAGAAAAATATCCATTATAGAATTTACTGTTTCTCTTATATTATCATACAAACCCTTCTGTTTCAAAATACCAAACAACCTAGCAGGCTTTTTCGTGTTTTTCAAAAATTTAATCACTTCGTCTCTCTCTTTTGTATTAACCTTACTCGCTTCTAAAAGTACAGATACTTGTTTCAACATCTCAATTCCTTTACTCTTTGTTAACTCTCTTTTAAGTTCTCCTAGATTCTTAAATCCACGTTCAATATCTTCTCTGTCAGTCGGATCTGTTATTCTTTCTTTCACACTTTCAAAACGTCCACTTAATTTTTCTATTATCTGATCAATAAGATTTATGCAAGTGAATATAAATTCATATTTCTTACTTGAAGGATCAGCTATATCAGCAGTAAAATGTTCAACACTAGATACCCTTTCTATAATCTCTCTTAAAAATCCAAGTGAGAAATCACCACCACTCTCTTTTTTAGGAATTGTCGCACGATAGATCTTTTTCTTTTCCTCATATAAACTAATAAAACATTTATCCTCCGCGATTACTTCTCCCTCACCATTATAAGCTAACACAAAAACTGTGTACAAACCAGACTCTAGCTTTTCATCAGCAAATTTACACTCAGCTTTCAATCCTTCCCCAAACTCCATCATACCCTTTCTCGATGAATCTTGATTTCCTTCAACAATTTTCCAAATAACACTTTCTTCAGGAATATTTTTCGCTTCTGCTTCAAACACACACTCTTCTTCTTTATTTATTTCCACTATACTCTTTCCACTTTTTGGAACTATTATTTTTAACAAACCCCTTTCTCTCGGTTTTTCATTCTTCTTCCCAATAAGATTTATCTTCACCCCCTGAGACTCTTTTTTCTTTTCTGAACTGAACTTTGACCAGAACGAACCTTTTTCTTTAGACTTTTCTGAAGATTCAGGCTCAGTTTGCTTTGTTTCTTTTTTCTTTTCTGAACTGAACTTTGACCAGAACGAACCTTTTTCTTTAGACTTTTCTGAAGATTCAGGCTCAGTTTGCTTTGTTTCTTTTTTCTTTTCTGAAAATAATACCACTTCTACATGATCTTGCGCAACAATTTTCCCTCCTACAAAACCCACAGCAAATAAAGTGTATAATCCAGGTTCTAAACCACTCTCTGCAAACACGCACTCACTCTTCCACCCCTCTCCCACTTTCCACTTCTCTTCACCCTTCGGAGGGAGAGTTTCTACTTTCTTTGGAACAATTACCCATGCTACTGTTTCTATTTCTCCTTTTTCAAGAACAACCTCAAGATTCACAGGCTCATTCAAATTTCTCTTCTCTCTCTTAGGAGCAACAATTTTCAACGCAAACTTTTCATACACCTCAAGATAAAACACATCCAACAAATATCCTAACACTTTCCCTTTCTCATCAACTCCTCTCACCGCAACAGTATATTCACCAGGATCAAGCCTTAATACAGGGATCATAAAATCTGTTTTATCTTTCGAAGGTAAAGACTGAAACACCATCTCTTTCAACTTCTTCCTCGCATCATCCTTCTTTTGCTTTCCCCGCGCAAGCACAACCTCAACTTTCACATCATCCGACTCATACACAAAACTCCGCTCAGAATCAGGACGCACTAAATTAAATTCTGGCCAGACCGCTCCTACGAGAAAACCATAATTTACTGCAGCCTTCAAGCCCTTACTATCTGTTACCCTAAGTTCTACAACCTTCTTCTCTTCCAAACCTTTAAGCCTTACTACTTTTGGATTCAAAGGATATACAAACTCACTCACTCTTTCTTCCTGAGAAACTACATCCTTTCTTCCCATCTTATCTTCCCACACAAAAGAAAAAGGAGGAGTCCCATTCTTTACCTCAGCTTTTATCACAACTTCCTTCTCATCATTCAAAACATAACCTTTCCCTCTCCGAGGTTTCGAAAGCTCACTCATCTCCACATTCAACCCTAAAAATTTGCTTCCCTTCTCTTTCGCACCCTCCCACATCCTCTTAAAAAACCCATCTCCTCCTTTTTGATTAGTAGATTGTTCTTTGTTTGTTTTTTCCTTAACAACAGGCTCTTCCTCATCCCCTACTATTTTAAATTTAAATTCCTCAGCAGCCCTCATTGTCGGATCTTCAGCATCAGACACAATCACCCTTAACAAATGATAATCAGTATAATTTTCAGCCTTAAAAATTTTTACCAAATCCAAAACAAAAGTCTTACTTTTACTATCTGTAATTTTTTCAACACCATCATCCCACACATACCTATACTCTCCAGAAGCTCCCTTTGGAAACACCGCGCACTTCACAAAAGTTCCATCATTCAAATTATACACAGA
>JAHFKM010000024.1 GCA_023245385.1 archaeon | reverse complement strand
GTTTTGGTGTTTAACTGGTTTTATAAAATAAATTTTCCGCGTTGCCAGTCATCAATAATAATTCTGGAGACGCGCATAATGTCTGGAACGCCTCCTTTTTTTAGGAGGTTTCTTTTTTTAGCGATAGTTTCAAGGGTTTCAACAAGATCTTCTGTAATAGTTACTTCGTAGAAATGTTCAAGTCCTGGAGAGTGTGCTTTGAAGAATTTTTCTAAGATTTTCATTGCGACAACGTCTGGGTCTTTGACTTTGTTCGCGTCGATTGCGCAGATGAGTGTATGTGTTTCTTCGTCTTTGAATTTGTAGGGTAAAACTCCTGGTGTGTCAAAGAGGAGGATGTCTTTTGAGATTCTGACTTTTTGCATGCCTTTGGTGAATCCTGATTTTGCGCTTGTTGGTGCTGCGTGTCTTTGGGTTAAGCAGTTAATGAGGGAAGATTTTCCCGTGTTAGGATATCCTACAACACCTACGAAGATTGGTCTTTTTTTGACGAGAGTGAGGATGAGTTTTCTAAGTTGGTGAACGCCATAGTGTTTTACTGCTGAGAACCAGACAACATGTTTCATTTCTTTTGGGAGTTTTATTTCTTCAAATTTTTTCGTGACTAATTCTGATTTATTTAGGACAAAGATGACTTGTTTTTTTGCGAATTTTATTTTTTCTAGGATTTCTTTGTTAAGAGTTTCTTCTGGGAATCGTGCATCCATAACAAGGAGAGTAATATCACTTTCGTAGATGACTGTTTTTGTTACTTTCCAGAATGATGGCATAAAAAAAGGTGGTTAGTGCTTTATTTAAATCTTTTTTAATGGAAATAATTGAGGCGCCTCGTACCTCTTTTTCCAAAGTGAGTCAATAGCTGCTTGCTTATAAGGATTTAGTGATCAAGAAACAGATGAAAGAAAATTATTCATAAGAAAGTGATGTCAAGATCTCTGAGTTAAAATAGAAAGAACAGATTAGTAGTCTTGGAAAAGATGTGTTGAAAAGTTGAGCTTGAAAAGAGATATAAAGTAAAAGAGTTTCTCAATGCGGATGAAGCTTGCAGATCCTTATGAGGGTTTTAGTAACGTTTTTGAGAGAGTTGTTTCTGTTGAAAAGTATGATCGTTGGGAGGTGTTGATAAGAAGTGTTTGGAAGAAGAATAGTTTTTTTCCTTGTTCGCTTGTTGATCTTGCCTGTGGTACGGGATTGAATGGGGTAAGATTTTCAAAGGAGCTTGAGGTGTTTGGTGTGGATAGTTCTGCAAGTATGCTTGAAAGAGCGAAAGAGAAGGGGAGCAGTGTGGAGTTTTTGAAAGGAAATTTTCTTAATTTTATTTTACCGAAGAACGTTGATGCTGCTTTGTGTTTGGATTTTAGTACGAATTATATTTTACGCACTGACGAGTTCGTGGAGTTTCTTAATCGTGTTGAGAGTTGCTTGAATGAAGGGGGATTATTTATTTTGGATTTCAAGCCAACACAAGCGTTCAAGAAAAAGGAAAGGCACCTTGAAGAGAAAGAGTTTGTTTTTGATTGGAAGTGTAATGTGGAGCATGCGCCATTCGTGATTATTGATATTGAAGTAAAGATGAAAGAGGGTGAAACGTTCAAAGAGCGTCATATTGAGAGAGGGTACTCTTGGGATGAGATGAAGAAGATTATTGAAGGAAGTAATTTTTATTTGAAGGAGGTATATGATAATTGCACATTAAAAGAACCAGCTGAGAGTTCAGAGCTAATTCAGGTCGTGTTACAGAAAGTGTAGTTTACCACTTCACTTCTACTTCATCTGTTCTTTGAGAAGGATTAATATCTAGTTCTTCAGGTGTATTTCGAACACCAGCGGAATACATTAAAGATCCTGTCCATGCGATCATTAGAGCGTTGTCAACTAAAACTTCGTTTGGTGGTGAAAAGAATTTTGCTTCTCGTTCTTCGCACATGATTTTGCACATTTCTTGTAAGCGAATGTTGCATCCTACTCCTCCGCCGATTAACAACTCTTTTTTTCCTGTGTGTGCCATCGCTCTTTCAGCTACTTCCACAAGCATAGCAAAAACAGTTTCTTGTGCAGAATAACATAAGTCTTCAGTGAGATATTTTTCAGAGTCGTATTTTTGTTTTAAGTTTGTTAATATTCCCGTGAGAGAGAAGTCCATTCCTTTGACATTGTAAGGGAGTTCGATGTAGTTTTTGGATTTTAGAGAGAGTTCGTAGATTTTTGGTCCACCGGGAAAGCCAAGTCCGATGTAACGTGCGAAGCTGTCTAAGAAATTTCCTACGCCTTGGTCGAGAGTTTCTCCAAATATTCTATATTTTCCTCCTTCGAAGGCGATGATCTGGGTATTAGCTCCGGAAGTATAAAGTAAAACAGGATCTTTTGTTTTGGTAAGTAACTTTCCTATTTCTAAATGTGCGACACAATGGTTAACGCCGATTAAAGGTTTTTTATATTTCAAAGAAATTTTTTTGGCAAATTTCATGCCTATGAGTAAGCAGGGGGATAATCCTGGCGCGTTGGAAACAGAA
Organism: archaeon; assembly: GCA_023245385.1. Classification (GTDB taxonomy): domain Archaea; phylum Nanobdellota; class Nanobdellia; order SCGC-AAA011-G17; family GW2011-AR18; genus JAHFKM01. The sequence continues at coordinate 7,951 of JAHFKM010000024.1, read as the reverse complement.
ATTGAATCTATATCTTCAAGAGTAATTCTTGATTTTTTTAAAGCTTGTTCTAAGATTTTTTCTTTGACTTCTTTATGATGTTTTGCTGCTTCAAGAGGAATAATCCCTCCTTTAGTTGTTGTGTAACTGTCTCGAATGTTTGCGAGTGGATTTTTCCCTTTGATAAGAGCGACACCAAAAGTATGGGCAGTGCATTCGATGCCGAGGGTAAGTAATTCTTTTTTCATATTTTTAGAAAGGATAAGAACTTATTTAAAAATTTTTTTAAAAAGGTAATTGTTTAGCGGCAGGCTTGTCTATTTCGTATTAATAAGAAAAAAGGATTAAATTCTCAGGGATTTAATTTCCAAGCAAGGTGGGGTATAACGAAAGCTATTTAAGAATCTTGTAAACTATTTTCTTTTTAATGAAATCTCAAAGAGGAATAAGTCCATTAATAGCAACAGTTTTACTTCTCGGCTTTGCAGTCGCACTCGGAGCAATCGTTTCCACGTTCTTAATTAAACAAGCAAAAGAATTCAAACCAGAAAGTTTTCTCGAAGACAGCCCTTATTGCGAAACTATGGTTCTCGAACCTGTTATTGTTACAGGAGTAGATCCTACTCTTACTATTACACAGCCATGGCCGAGAACAACAAAATTTTTTGAAACCGCTTTTAGTGGACCTACTGATAGGGCTTCTGACGATAGTTTTTTTAGCACTACAGACCCATTAAGAGGAGGCTGTGATACTTCAATCGATCCTGAATGTTCCATTCAAGGAATAGGATTCAGAAACAAAGGTTCTTTCAATTTATATTCTATACGTGTCTCAAGTGAAGGAACACCAGACCAAGTGTATATTCCACAAAAAGATTTTTCGGGAACTTTAACTAGTACTTCAATCCTTCCTGGAAAAATATGGGGATCAATCTTAACTACAGCTACGGGTGGTACTGTAACAAGTAGAATAAGAAACCCTGCGATCCTTTACAAACCAACGCTCATGACTGATTCTTTAACAACTATTTTTAAAATCACTCCACAAGTCAATGATCCAGAAAAAGCACAAAAACTTCACAAAGATGTCGCAATTATCAGCTGTTCAAAACAACAAATCACTTTCGATTTGAGAAAAGTCTGTCCAGAATGTTATTGCCCTAACTGTCATTCTTCTATAGATGATTTGAAATGTAAATCCTGTCCCTAAGATTATTCCTTTTATCAGTGAACTACTACGGACTCCGCTTGCCCTGCTGGGTTCGCTAAAGTTTCGTAGCGTCCTGAGTCATCGAATCTGCTGATTGCAGATTTCTCGTTCAGGCTTGTATTCCCGTGGTTCCCACGGTATTGCACGTTCAGTGCTGCGTTTACATCGCGATCTTGGGTGTATCCGCAGGCTTGGCAGGTGTGCGTTCTGTCTTTCAGTTTTTTCGGAACGCGCACGTGGCATTGTGCGCAGGTTTGGCTTGTTCCGTTGGGGTCTACTTTGATGAACGTGCTACCAGCACTTTCAGCCTTGTAGCGTATCATTTCAAAGAGTTTCGCCCAACTTGCATCACCAATCGATTTAGCAAGACGATGATTCCTCATCATGTTCTTGATCTGTAAGTCTTCAGCGATGATCATTCCGTAATCGTTAACAAGGTTTCGTGATATTTTGTGAAGAAAATCTGAGCGTTGATTTTTTATCTTGTGATGCGCTTGAGCAAGTTTCTTTTTCACTTTCAAGCGATTTTTACTTCCTCGTTTTTTCTTGGAGAGTACTCGTTGTGTGTGTGCGATTTTTCTTTCTGACTTTCTGAGGAAACGTTCTGATGGTACGAGCATTCCTTCGCTTGTTGCGATAAGATTAGTAAGTCCAACATCAATTCCAACAGTCCTGTTCGCATGCGGATGTTTTGTTCTTGTTTGTTTTTGTTCTGTGGTGAAGCAGGCATACCATTGTTCGCTTCTTTCTTTGATGATTGTGAGGGTTTTTATTTTTCCTTCAAACGTTCGATGCTGAACAAGCTTCATTTTTCCAACTTTAGAGAGTACAATTTTTCCTCCTTCGATTTTGAATCCGGATTGTGGATAGGTTAAGCTGGAGAAATGTTGTGTTTTTTTGTAGCGTGGTTTTCCAGCAGGACAAATTCCTGCAGAAAGTCTTTTGTAATATGCTTGAAAAGCACGGTCTACACGCAACGGAAGTTGTTGAAGTACTTGACTGTGAATCTTTTTCAAGGTGGGATTACAAATTTTCAAATCACGCAACGTTTCATTTTGCAGGTTATAACGAGACAAACCATGTTCGTATCGCTCAGCAAGAAGAGCATTATACACATCGCAAGAGTGTTTAAGCATCAACTCCAGTTCTTCACCTTGTTTCCTTTTCGGATACAACCTGAACTTAAACGTGCGAACAAACACTAATTCTACACCCCCCTGAGATCTTTTTTTATCACCGGCTTTATCACACACAACCTACCAACTCACAGTAAAAAAATGTCTTGCAAAGATATAAGCTCTGCGCGCACTTGGCGCGGGTGTCGCGAGCAAAACTTTTAATCGCAAAAAAAGCTAATTTCCCGATAAAGTAGGTTTATACCTTGTTTTAGAAAATCTGCTCGCGTCAAAGTAGTTTTGTCGCCACTTCATTTTGAGTAGATTTGCACCACGACTCGGTCGCCCTCTTTGGGAGCGATTCGGTCATTCAAATTCTTCGGACTAAAGTCAACGAAGAGTTTCTGACCCGACCTCGTTTAAAAAGAATATAGATTAAAATATATCAAGATTGTAAAGTATAAAACGGGCCTGCTGAGATTTGAACTCAGGACCCCCTGCTTAGAAGGCAGAAACACATGTGTAGAACACATCTTTCACATTATGCGCTATCCAGGCTGCGCTACAGGCCCATACCATAAATAGGGACAATATCACCTTTTAAAACTTTTCGCCTCCATTCTAGGTAGTCTTAACGGGACAAAAACCATACTTTTTCCAAACTTAATATTTAGTAATATACTCTGAATTTCTTAAACCTACTTTTTTAAGAAAATCTCCTATTTTATAAATAGCTATTTAATATAGATTTACCTTACTTAGCTTATAGGATTTAATTAAAAATTCTTCTTAGAAAAATTCGAAGAATTTCCGGAAGCCACAAGATTTATAACTCTCCTTAACAAAAAAAGTTCATGTTTCATCTTAAACAAATGCTTCCAGCTCGGGGTGCTTTCTGGCTTGTATTTATTAATTTTCTTTTTTCATTGGGTATCGCGGTACTTGCGCCTATTTTCCCTTTGTATGTTAAAACCTTCGTTAATAATAATGCTTTTGTTGGGTATGTTTCGGCGTTCATCGCGCTTGTCCTTCTTTTTGGTGCGCTGACTCTTGGTCATTTACTTAAGTATGTTAAAAAATTCACCCTTCTTATGATATCACTTCTTTTTACAAGCTTCTCTTATTATCTTCTCATGGTAGTTCACAGTCTCACAGGTCTTCTTATTTTAATTTTTTTCAGAACTAGTGCGCTTATTATTGTTCTTCTTATTATAGGATTATATATCAGGGAAAGTGTCAAAAGAGATTCTGTGCTTGGAAAAACAGAGGGATTTTATTTCACTTTTATGAATCTTGCTTGGCTTATTGGTCCCTTGATGGGTGGAGCGCTTTCAGAAAAATTTGGCGCGAATTTTGTATTTGGTATTGGAAGTGGGTTTACTCTCTTAGCGAGCGTACTTGCGTTTTATAAAGTTCCAAGGGGGGGAAGCTTCGAGAAGGATAGGCACACGATTTTTGCGAATGTTAAGGAGTATTTTGCGAACAAAAATCTTCTTATTATTTATCTTATTTCTATAGGACTCGCGTGTTGGTGGCCGATTATTTATACATTTCTTCCTCTGTATCTTGCACAGGAAGGAGCTGCGCAAAGTATTACTGGGTATGCGCTTTTCTTGGTTGTTCTTCCTCTTATTATTTTAGAACTTCCTGTAGGAAAACTCGCGGATAAATTAGGGTTCAAAAAATTTTTCAATTTTGGGTTTCTTATTTTAATGCTTTGTGCTGCACTTACTTACTTTGTTCAGAATTACTTTTTCGTTATCGGTCTTCTTGTTTTTGGTTCAGTAGGGATAGCGTTTATTGAGCCGCTTAGGGAAGCTTATCTTTTCAAGACTATCAAAAAAAAAGATACAGTGAGGTTTTCAACAATTTATGCTACAGCCTTTGATGTTGGATCTCTTATTAGTCCTCTGATGCTTTCTTCTATTCTTTATTATACTAATTTTAAAATTACTTTTCTTAGTGTTGCGGTTTTCATGTTTTTTTTCATGATCGTAAGCAGATCGTTGCGAGAGCTTTGAAAATGAAATTTATTATCGAGCATTTGGAAGAAAAGATCTATCCCTGGTGTTTATATGAATATGAACATCTTTCTCACTTTGTTGGTAGGGAAAAGGTGTTGTTTACAAAAATAGCTTCAAAGGATGATCTTGTTAAGATAAAAAGATATGGAAAGGCGACGAGCGAGAGTGTTTTAGGAATTCCTTTAGAAAAACCATGTTTGCTTGATCCGAAAGCGAAAAAAACTCTTACATCTGGAGATAATTTTACGACTTTTATTTTTGGTGGTATTCTTGGTGATCATCCTGAACGAGGCAGGACAGAAAAGTATCTTACTTCTAAATTAAAGAATGTTAAAACGAGAAATTTGGGGAAGAAACAAATGTCCACTGATACTGCGGTGATTGTTACTAAATTAATAGCGGATGGAAAAGAGTTCAAAGATTTGTATTTTAAAGATGACCCTGTTATTGAATTAAAAAAGGGAAGAGTAAGAGAAGATATAATCCTTCCCTATCGCTACCTTATTCTTAATAAAAAAATAGTTATTAGTGAGAAACTTCTTAATTATCTTAAGATGAAAAAATCTTTATGAAGAATTGTGGAAAATAAGATTTATAAGCCAGCGTTGGTCGAAGAAACCTATGATTAACTTTAAAGGTATAGAGAAGAAGTGGCAGAAAAATTGGGAAGAGGCGAAACTTTTCGAGGCGAACGTTGATAGCACCAGACCAAAATATTTTATCACTTTTCCTTATCCATATATGAATGGCTATGCACATATTGGTCATTTTTACTCGGCGATGCGCGCTGAAGCGCTGGCGCGTTATAAAAGAATGAGGGGGTATAATGTGCTTTTTCCTCAGGCGTGGCATTGTACTGGAACTCCAATCCTTGCGGCGGCGAACAGAATAAAAGAAAATGAAACAAAACAGGTACAGATTATGGGTGATATGGGTTTTTCAGAGGAGGAAATAAAAAAGTTCTCAAATCCTCAGTATTGGCTTGATTATTTTCCGAAAGAATGGAAAAAGGATTTTATGGAAGCAGGTATGAGCATTGATTTTAGAAGAGAGTTTATTACTACCAATGCTAATCCTAGTTATGATAAGTTTGTTCAGTGGCAATTTAGAAAACTTAAGGAGCTTGGGTATATTCTTCAGGGTAAATTTCCAGTGGTTTGGTGTCCACGGGATAACACGCCTATTCAGGATCATTCCAGGCTTGAAGGGGAAGGAGAGATTCCTCAGGAATTTACTTTGCTTAAATTTAAACTTGGTGCTGACTTCTTAATTGCTGCGACGCTGAGACCTGAGACGATTTTCGGACAAACTAATCTTTGGGTCAATCCGGAAATAGAGTATGTTAGAGCAAGAGTTAATGAAGAATACTGGATCATTTCAGAAGAGGCGGTTAGAAAGTTGAAAGAGCAGGACAAAATTGTAGATATTCTTGAGCGGGTAAAGGGACAAAGTTTGCTTGGAAAATACGCGATTGCGCCAACTATAAACAGGCAACTTCTTATTCTTCCATCGAGCTTTTGTGATCCTGGAAAAGGTACAGGGGTTGTTACTTCAGTTCCCTCAGATGCTCCTGATGATTGGATGGGTTTGTATGATTTGCAAAAAGATGATGATTTAGCTAAGAGGTATAAGTTGGATTATAAAGAGATTAAAGAATTACATCCTATTCCTATTATCCATTCTGAAGAACTTGGAGATCTGCCAGCGGTGAAAGTGTGTCAGGTCTTGGGAATAAAATCTCAAAGGGAAAGGGAAAAACTTGAAGAGGCGAAAAGGATTGTGTACAAAAAAGGGTTTTATGTTGGTATTATGAATGAACATTGTGGGAATTATTCAGATATGCCTGTGGAACGGGCAAGAGAACTTATCAAAGAAGAGCTTCAGAAAAACGGAAATGCTGAACCTTTTTATGAGCTCACGGGAAAAGTTACTTGCAGGTGTTTGACGCAGGGTGTTATTAAAATTGTTTCAGATCAGTGGTTTATTGATTATGGGAATACGTCTTGGAAAAAGCAGGCGCATCATGCGCTTAATCGTATGAAGATCTATCCTGAAAAAGCAAGGCAGCAATTTGATTATACGATTGATTGGCTCAGACAATGGGCGTGTACTCATGAGGAGGGAACGGGAACACGGCTTCCTTGGGATCCAAAATGGCTTATCGAGTCTTTGTCTGATTCAACGGTGTATATGGCTTATTATACAATTTCTCATTGGCTCAAAGAAGTTCCGCCTGAAGATATCAACGACGCAGTCTTTGACTATGTTTTTCTTTCTCATGGTAAAAAGCCTGCGGTTGTGAATATTGATGCGATGCGTGATGAGTTTGAGTATTGGTATCCTGTGGATTTGAGAAATTCTGGAAAAGATTTGATTCAAAATCATTTAACTTTTTTTATTTTTAATCATACTGCGCTGTTTCCGGAAAAATATTGGCCTTTGGGTGTTGGTGTTAATGGGTGGAGTATGGTGAACAGGCAAAAAATGTCTAAGTCTCTTGGGAATTTTGTTACTTTGAGAGATGCGCTTAAGTTTGGGGCAGATCCGTGCAGAATTACAAGACTCGCTGCTGGAGAAGGGCTTGATGATGCGAATTGGGATTTCGAACTTCTTGATTCTCTCACTCATAAATTGGATGGTTTTTACGAGTTTACTGTTCAATGGTATGCTTTCGAGGGACCGGAGGAGGAGCGAACGATAGATCTTTGGCTTCGTTCTAGTGTTCAGCGTATTGTGAAAGAAACTACTCAAGCGATGGAAGAGATGATGTTCAGAACAGCGTTGCAGATAGGGTTTTTTACGCTTCAAAATCTTCTTAGGCAGTATATGAAGCGTAGTAAAAACAATCCTCATAAAAAGACTCTTAGACTCGCGTTAGAAACACAAGTACTTTTGCTTTGTCCTTTTACTCCTCATCTTTCTGAAGAGCTCTGGAATAAATTTGGTAAGGATACGTTCATATCTGCAGAAGCGTGGCCTGTGTTTGAGGAACAGGAAATAAATGGAGAATTGGATTATGCGGAGCAGCTTGTTATGAATACTATTGAGGATATTAGATCTGTCTTGACGCTTGCGAGAATTGAAAATCCTAAGAGGATAACACTTTTTTTAGCGGAGAGTTGGAAGTACAAGTTTATGAGTCTATTCAAGAAAGAGTTTGAGAAAACGAGAAACCTGTCTGATCTTATAAAAGCTTGTTTGATTTCTGGATATGAAAAGGAAATTTCTCAGGTAGTAAGTGGTTTGTTAAAAAATCCTGCGAAGATACCTTCTCTTGTTTTGGATACAGAGATGGAGCGAAGAATTCTCCACGAAAATGTGGGGTATTTGAAATCAGAATTCGACTGTTCTTTGGAGATTATTAAAGCTGAAGAGAGCGTGGAAAAAAAAGCGATGCAAGCAATGCCTGGAAAACCCGCGATACTTGTGGCTTGACTTGAAAAGTTATTTTATTCTAGCTAAATTCTTTTAAATAGGTAAAAAAAATAAAGAGCTTATGGCTGAGTATAAGAGAATAGGAAGACCTGGTGCTCTTGGAAGTAGAAAAGATGAGGTTTTAAAGAATTATGATAAAGTTTATGGAGTGGATAATTGGCGCTTGGTGTGGAATGTTAATGGGACAT
>JAHFKM010000096.1 GCA_023245385.1 archaeon | reverse complement strand
TCGCTTGAAAGTGAAAAAGAAACTTGCTCAAGTGCATCACAAGATTAAAAATCAGCGCTCAGATTTTCTTCACAAAATATCACGAAACCTCGTTAACGATTACGGAATGATCATCGCTGAAGACTTACAGATCAAGAATATGATGGGGAATCATCGTCTTGCAAAGTCTATTGGTGATGCAAGTTGGGGGAAACTCTTTGAAATGATACACTACAAGGCTGAAAGTGCTGGTAGCACGTTCATCAAAGTAAACCCCAACGGAACAAGCCAAACCTGCGCACAATGCCACGCCCAGGTTCCGAAAAAACTGAAAGACAGAACACACACCTGCCAAGCCTGCGGATACACCAAAGATCGCGATGTAAACGCAGCACTGAACGTGCAATACCGTGGGAACCACGGGAATACAAGCCTGAACGAGAAATCTGCAATCAGCAGATTCGATGACTCAGGACGCTACGAAGCTTTAGCGAGCCCAGCAGGGCAAGCGGAGTCCGTAGTAGTTCACTAATAATCTTTAAATAGGATCTAAATCTTAGGAAAGTTGGATGGTAAAAGAAATCAGAGCGAGTCATATTCTTGTTGGAAGTGAGGAGAAAGCGAAAGAACTTTTAAATAAAATAAAAGCAGGGTATGTTTTTGAAAAGATTGCTGGTGAAGAATCAAAATGTCCTAGTAAGAAAAAGGGTGGAGATTTGGGATGGTTTGGGAGGGGGAGGATGGTGAGGGAATTTGAAAACGCGGCTTTTTCTTTGAAAAAAGGTGAATTAACTTTGACAAAAACTCAATTTGGATGGCATATTATTAAAAAGATTGATGAGAGATAGAGATTTTATTAGTAGGGAATAGTTCCTAGCGCTTTTCCAATAGCGTATCCTGCTAAGGCGGCAGCTCCGCCGATCAGTGCCATTTCTAAGCCTGATTTTTTCCAATTTCCGACAGTGATTTTTGCTTTATAGGCTCCTGTGATAAATAAGATGAGAACAGAGAAGAAAAAAGAAAAGTAGATTCCTTTGTTTACATTAAAAAAGAAAAAAGGGACTAAGGGGATTAAGGAGCCGCAGAGGGAAGCGAGACCGACAATCATGGCGTTGCTTAAAGGGCTTTTGTATTCTTCTGGTGATACTTTCATTTCTTCGCTCAAAATTGTAGATAACCACATGCGTTTTGAGGAGGTTATTTTATTGATGAGTAAGTGTAGTGTTTTTCCGCTGAATCCTTTTTTTATAAAGATTCCTTTTAACTCTTTTTTAATTAGTTTCGGGTTTTTTCTTAAGAGTTCTTTTTCTTTTTGTATTTCAGAAAGATAATATTCTTTTGCTGCTTTTGAAGAGGTGAATGCGACTGCGCCCATGCTTATTGATTCTGCGAAGGTTGAGGCAAGGCCTGAGATGAGGATAATGCCTGTATTTTGTGTCGCTGCGGCAACTCCTAAGATTAATCCTAAGATGTTCACGACTCCATCTTGACCGCCAAGAATAATATTTTTTAAATGCCAGCCGTCTCCATGCGCGATGTTTTTCATAGTCTTTAATTTGTAGAGTGTTAATATAAATGTTTTGAAAAGACTTTTAAACAAAGTGACAATTGACAATATTAACGCCCCGGTCGTCTAGCCCGGTCAAGGATGAGGGCTTCTCGAGCCTTCGACACGAGTTCAAATCTCGTCCGGGGCACTATACTTCGGGTTCGGGTTTCTAAACCTAGAGCCTCAAACTCAAGAGCTAACGCCTCAACAGAGACCCTAACTATCGGTTCAAATCTATAGAAAAAATTTTCATTATTTTTCTGCAAAAAAATAGGCAATATCATACTGATTGATATATTCTAAGTCTATGTATATGTATTATTATAGGACGAAAATCCTATGCATTCATAATAAAAAACAAAAACATAGCTGAAGGATTTAAAATCTACTTCAACTTCTTATAGAATATGAGCAAAGCTTAATCCAATCTATCGGTTTACTTCTCTCTAGAATCAATTACTATTCAGCAGCAACGTTGACCTTAAACAGAAAATAGAAATATTTATATGTGTAAATAATTACTCAATTGTGTAAAATGATACACAATAAATACTTCGCAATCATGGAACAATTTTTAGGAGACTACAATAGAGAGATCTATGGAAGAGCGTTCACAGGAAAAATATCTCTCAGTCAAAAATCCATAGCCCTCACTCTAGACCATCTAGAAAAAGAAGGAATATTAAAATCAAGAAAACAAGGGAACATCAAATATTTCCACCTCAACCTCGAAAACTCGGAAATCAAAGACATCCTTACCTCAGTAGAACTAACAAGAAAAATAAACTTCCTCAAAAAACAAAGAAAGTTAGCCACAATCTTCAAAAAAGATCAGCGCATTGTAGGCATCTTCGGAAGCTACGCCAAAGGAAGCCAAAAAACCAATTCAGACTTAGACATCTTCATCATTGGAAAAAAAATAAAAGATGATTACGAACAAAAAGGCAGAACTTTCGACCTAAAGATAAGTATAAAATATTTCACAGAAAAAAAATTCAACGATCTACTCAGAAAAAAGAACCCTCTCATAAATGAAATCATCAAAAGTCACATCCTCTTATTCAATACTGAAAAATTTGTCAACTTAAGCTGGAGCAACCACTATGGTCTCGCTTAAATGGTGCCTAAACCAAAAAACAGGACTC